>JAJFFL010000085.1 GCA_021776705.1 Alphaproteobacteria bacterium | reverse complement strand
GCGAAAAAACCAGCCGCCAAGAAGGCCGCCGCGCGCGCCAAGTCGCCGAAAAAACCCGGCGCGTCGCGGCGCAGGATCTCGGCGTGACGACCTAGCCGGCGGCCGCCGCGTCGGGCGCGCGTTCGCCGCGCAGCTTCATCGCGTACCAGACGCATCCGACCGCCAAAACCGCCGTCGTCACCAGGCTCGCCTCCGGTCCCCAGGCGCCGCCGGAGATCCACTTCGAGCCGGCGACGTCGAGGTCGGCGATCCAGGCGCGGACCGGAATCTCGCCGCCGGACACTTCAATCTGAAAGCCGGTGCCGAGCGCCCAATTCCACCCTGCGTGCCAGCCGCAGGCGCCGAGGATCGATCCCTCGTTGAGCGCCAGGAGGCCCATGAAAACGCCGAACAGCGCGACGTTGGCGAGCGACACCGGGTCGGGCGGCCAGATGTTGAAGCCGTGCAGGAGCCCGAACAGGACCGAACTCGCGATCAACCCGACGAGCACGCCGCGCCGGGCCGCGACCGCCGTCAGCATCCAGCCGCGAAACACGATCTCTTCGGTGCTGCCTTGAATCATGAAGCCGCCGAGAATGGCGGCGATGTAGGCGAGCTGGATCGGGTCGCTCCAGGCCGGCCCGATGTCACCGACCGACGCTCCGCCCAAGGCGACGATCCCGGCGATGATCACGCCGAGCATGGCGAGGGCCAGGCCGAACCCCTTCACGAACCGCAGAGGAGCGCCGCGCGCGACGAGACCGATCGCGCCGAGCCGGCGGCGTTCGACGAGCTTGGTCCAGGCGATGAACAGCAGCGCCGTGAACCCGAACATCACCGTGAGCTGGTAGACGGTCGGCCAAACGCCGTCGGCGAGCGGCGAGCCGGATCGCATGAGGCCGGAAAATTGGCCCGGAAGCGACCCGACGATGAAGCCGGCGAGGCCCAATACGATCAAGATCACCGGCGTCAGAAAGGACCAGGGACTCCACCCCCGGGCCGGCGCGGATTCATACGGCGTGCGGCTGTTCCAAATGCCCATGTTCGGCGCTCCCCGTCGCTGCCCAGGCCGGCCCGCCGCGTCGCCGCCGCGGGTTGACGTCACCACGGCCGCGTCTTGGCGATCGCGTCGCGTTTCTTCGCCGCGCGCAGCCGTTCGCGGAACTCGTCCTCGATCGCTTCGAAGGCGCGCTGTTTCGAGGGATAGCTCGACCGGCCGCCGACGTAGCGTACGGCGATCGTCTCCAACTCATGCCGCCCGACGTCGTCGTCGATTTTCAGCATCCGCGCCACGGCGTCGAAGGCCTCGCGGCTCAGGCCGACGGCGGCGAGCGCGTCGAGGTAGCGGCGCACCACGATGGGGTTGGCGTCCGGCGCGCTCACGATTTCGTCCACCCCAGCGCCGCGGCAACCTCCTCGCCCAGCGGATCGAACAGCGCGCGCACGGAATCGCCTTCCGCGCCGAGCGTCGCGTAGGCGATGTCCGAGCCGGCCGCGGCGGCGATCGCCTGGCGGCGCGGAATGTGGGAATCGAAAATGCGCCCGCCGTCGCCCCAATAGGCGACCGCCTCGCGCAACCGCGGCATGGCGTCGAGCTGCGGGCCGCCGAGCTTGATCTGCGGCGCCATGGTGGCGACGACGCCGGCGAGCCGGATGTGCGGGTTGAGCGCGCCCTTGAGCGCGCCGACGGCGGCGAAGAAGTTGCCGACCGTCTCCGCCGACAGACCGTCGACCGTCGTCGGCGCCAAGATGTGCGAGCTCGCGGCGAGCGCGTTGATCATGGCGAACGACAGCCGCGGCGGCGCGTCGATGATCACCAGATCGTAGGTCTCGGCGATGTGCGGGTGCATCAGGGCGCGCGCCAGGTTGAACCGGCCGTCGGTCTCGGTTTCGCCAAGCGCCCACTCGATCATCGACCGGTTTTCGACCTGCGCGAGCACGTACTGCGCCATCATGATGCGGGTGCGCGGGAGGACGCTGGTCAGCGCCTGCGCTTCCGCCGCGATGAAATCTCCGCCTTCGTCGCCGGAGATGAGGTGGTGCGTGGTCGGCTCGGCGTCGTCGAGCCGCGCGGCGCGGGCGGCCATGCTGGACAGCGAGCCCTGGTAGTCGAGGTCGAGCAGCAACACGCGCTGCCGGCCGGTGATGTCGAAAAATCCGGCCAGGTTGGCGGCGAGCGTGGTCTTGCCGACGCCGCCCTTGAGGTTCGCCACCAGCAGCACCGGAGGCCGCGGCGCGCGCGCCCAGGCGCTGAAACCGTTCGGCGGCTCGGACTCGCGCAGGTCCCAGAGGTCGCGCTCGTCGCGCAGCGCCTTCAGCACCCGGTCGGTGCTCTCCAGCTTGCGCGCGGCGTGGCGGCGGTCGCGCTCGGCGACATCGAGACGGCGCTTGAGTTCGGCGTCGGAGACGCGCGGCATGAAGCGGCGGCCGAGAAAAGCGCCGAGCGCCAGACAGACCAGCGCAACGGCGACGGCGACGCCGATGATTTCGGCTGCGCCCGATCCGGCCGCGTCCAACATGAGCCCGCCCCCTTGCGCCGACGCGGCATCGATAGCACGCGGCGCCTCAACCGCGAACGCGGCGGTCGACCGCATCAGGCGACGACGTCGGGTTCGGGCGCCGGCGGCGGCTTGGCCCGGCCGAAACGGGCCAAGACCCAGGCGAAACCGCCGAACAAGGCGATCTGCGCCGCAATCGACGCCAGCGCCGCCGGCGACTTCAGCTCCTCGACCATGCCGACTTGCATTTCGGTGATGATGTCGCGCACGCCGGCGCCGTCGGAGGTGGCGAACAGGGCCGCGAGCGAGCCGACGATCAAGGTCACGTTGTAGCCGCCGTGGGCCCCCATCACCCCGACAACCGCGCCTTCGTTGCGGGCCCAGAAGGCGAAGGCGACGCCGACGGTCGCGGTCCCGAGAACGACGCCGGCGCCGACCGCCGGGTCGATGAACGCGCGGTCGGCGTGAATCAGCCCGAACGCGGCGCTGGAGAAAATCACGCCCCACAGCAAGCCCGACTTGGCCGTCGCCGACGACAGCAGCCAGCCGCGGTAGGTCAATTCCTCGCAAGCGCTCTGCACCAGCACCAGCACCATCGCCGCCAGCATGACGCGGACGTAGTCGGGCCGCGCCAGGAGCGCCAGATCAACGTCGCCGAACTGTTCCTGATCGACGCCGAAAGCGAGCGCGGCGACGCCGCCGAGCCCAAACAAGGCGACCGCCAGGCCGACCCCGCCGGCCGCGCCGCGCGCGTAGCGCGCCAGGGCGCGCGGCCGCTTCAGGCCGATGCTGGCGAGCGAACGCCGCTCGACGACCTTGGTCCAGAACACGGCGATCAACGCCAACGCCGGGTAGAGGGTCAAAAACTGGATCACGACCAGTTCCAGACTCTTGCTTTGGATATAGGCTTCGATGTTGTCGAGGTCGGCCGCGCCGGACGCGATGTCGATTCCGACCATGACGCCGAAAGCCACGGCCGTAAGAATCAGGCCGGCGACGGCGATGCCGACGCCGAGCAGCATCGACGCCCATCCCGGCGCAAGCCGCTGCGGCCGGTCGATCGGCGCGTACAGCGCCGGACCGATCACCGCAGGGCTCCGTCGCTGTCGGTCAGCTTGAGCGCCGCCGGCTCCTGTCCGGTTGTCGCGCGGACGTAGACGTAGCCGACCATGCCCAGGAGCGAGAGCAAGCTGACGAAGATGAACAACGACATCGTCAACTGGCCGAGGGCGCCGAGAAACGCCTGCGGCGCCGTCTGCCCGCCCGAGCTCAGCAGCACGGTCAGACCGAGCACGATCAGATTGCCTGGGATCAGGATCAGGATCGCGGCCGTGATCAGGCCGGCCAAGGTCCCGGCGATGATCACGTCCAGGCGTTCGCCCGATTTCGCCCACGCCGCCCCGAACGCGAAGCGGCGTTCCGTGACCACGGCGGGACCGAAGAGCGCGGCCCGACACAAGACATCCGCGGCCGCCAGGCCGCCGCCGACGTAGGCGACGATCGCCAGCGGTTCGACGACGGCGCACGGTCCCGGCGCCCAGGCGGACGCGAAGGCCGCGGCGGCGAACGGCGCGAAGGCGGCCGCAAGCATCAACGGAACCATCACCGCCACGACCAGCAAGCGCAGCTCGTCACCGCCGAACCGCATTGAAAACACCGGCGCGCCCGCGACCCGGCCGGCCAGCAGCCGGAACACGGAGCCTTGCAACGCCAACAAGTACAGCGCGATCGCGACGCCGAGCCCCATCGAGGCGGCCTGCGCGGCCGGAGACGGCGGGCCTTGCGGCGCGTCGCCGGGACCGCCGGGCCCGTTGCTCGGCCCGCCGCGACGCGGTCCGCCGCGCCGTCCGCCGCCGTCCGGTTCGGCGGTCGCCTCGGCGGCAGCGTTTGCGCTCGCCTTTTTCGCCTTGCAGGCGCCGACGCGCCACATCGACGCCGCCGGAGCCGCATCGGCGTCTTCGTCGACGTCGGCGGCGTTGTCCGCGATCTCCGTTTCCGTTTCGCCGGCGTCGGCGGTGTCCGATGTGGCGGCGTCGTCGGCGCCGGACGACGCGCCGACGGCCTCGGCGCGCGCCGCGTCGGGCGACGCCGCGGCGGCTTTCGCCACCGCTTGCACGGCGAGCGGCCCCGCGAACAGCAAGGCGATCGCGAACATCAACGGCCACAAGAAGTAGACCGGCCGAGTCACGGCGAGGCGCATTCCGGTCGCGGCGGCGGGCACGATGCTGATCTGCGGCGCGCCGAATCCGGCGGCGGTGTCGGTCATGAAAGGCCCTTTACTCGAATGTGGAGATTTGCCGCTCGGCCTCCGGTCCGCCCGCCGAATAGCCGGCCGCGGCGCCGAGGGTGAGATAGACGTAGGCGCCGACGCCGACCCAGGCGGCGGTCAACGCCATGCCGACGAACGACTGAATCAGCGTCGCGATCAGGTAGCCCGGGTTCATCACCAACGCCCGCAGCAATTCCGGATCGACCGATCCGCCGGTCGGATCGACCATGTTGGCGCCGAAGGTCGCCCCGAGCAGCGTCGACAGGATGAACCCGGCGAGCGTCGCCACGATGCCGATGAAGACCAGCATCACGTGAGCTCCGAACAAGCTCCAGAAACGCCCTTTCGACAGCCGCCAGCCGGCGAGGACGAGAAATCCCCGCTCACCGACAGACGCCGCCGCCGAGGCGGAAAGGCGAACGCCGAAATAGATCACGGCCGCCAGGACGGCGAAGACGCCGACCCACACGAGCGCCGCGACGCCGGTCAGGCCGACAACGACGCCCAACGTCAGCGCGCCGATGAAATAGAGGACGAAAATGAAGACGTAGATCAGCGTATTGACGACCGCGAGGCGGAGCTCGTCGGCGCCCAGCTGCAGGCCCGCCACCCAGCCGACCCGCCGGCCGAAGATCAGGAATCGCAATATCGCGCCCTGGATCACGACCGCGACCGCCCAGGCCGCCGGAATCACCCACCACACTCGGCTGAGAAACGCGCCGTAGGCGGCGAGCACGTCGCTCGGGTCCGGGGGCGCCGCGCCGGCCGCGGATTGTTCGGCGAACGCCAAGATCGGGCCCATCGCCGGCAAGATGACCAGCATCGCCGCGATGCTGATTGCGGCCTGCACGACGCTCAGCACCACCCACAACACCGGGTCTTTGGTGACCAGCTTGAAGCCGTGGAAAGCCGCGTCGGCGGCGTTGAACGTGGTCATGGCGCGTCCCCGTCGTCAGCGTCGGCCGGAGCGGCGGGCCGCACGGCGTGACCGTAGACATAGGCGGAAAGCGCCACCAGGGCCACGCCGAGAACCGCGGCGTCGACAAAGCCGACCGCGGCGCGCGCGATCAGGTCGAGCGCCGGCGGCGGGGCCGCGCCGAGCGCCGCCGCGGCGCCGAAACGCGTCAGCGCCGACGCCGCGACCCCGGGAATCGCGGCGAGGCCGACGGCCAGCGCGATCGGCCCGGCGCGCCCCGCGGTCCGCTCCCAGGTGGCGAAAATCTGCAGCTTGCGTTCCGCGTACGTCGCCGCCGGCGCGGTCGCCAGGCGCGCGCCGGTGTAGCCGGTGACGCCGAGCGTCCCAACGACCGTCAGCCAAAACGCCACCCGCCCGAACGGCCCGATGATCGACAGCATTTCCCGAAAATCGAGAAGGTCGGTTCCGAGGTCGGCGCGCACCGCGGTCAAGAACGCGCTCGTCACCAGCGCCACCGCGAATGTCCCCAGCAGCAGAATGAACAACAGCACGAAGCCGACCAGCAGCAGCATCGCCGCCACCCGAAGCTCCATGACGCCGAATCCGGGCGACCAACGGCCGCCGGGGCCGTCGGCGTGGCGGCGCAACACCGCGGCGGCGAATCTAGCCGCGCCGGCGGCGCTGTTCGGCAAGCCGCACAAGAACGCCTACGGCCCGGGTCCGCCCGCCGCCCAGCGTCCGAATTCCCCGCCGGCGACGGCGGCGGCCGCGAAGACGGCCGCGGCGACGAGGGTCGCCGGGGCGCCGGAGACGACGAAGCGCACCGCGGCGCGCGCGCCGCCGATCACGGAGAAACCCGCGTCGTCGCTCAATTCCGCCCCCGAACGTTTTCCAAGCCGCTGACGCGGCGGACTATGCCCAAGGCCGCCGCGCGAAGCGAGTGCGGGCGAGGGATTCTGAAGGAACTTTAAGGCCGCGTTCGAGGGCCGCCGCGAGACATCGCGACGGCCCGATTCCATCCTGAGGGAGGCATAAAGGCTCAGACCGCCTCTTCATCCCTGGCCGCGTCGCGCGATCATTCGAACGTTTCGGCGGTCTGCCGGCCGCCGCCATGCTGGCGATAGACATAGGCGCCGACGCCGAAGAAGGCGCCGTAGATGAAGGTGTAGACGACCGCCGCGACGACCGCCGCGACGACGGCGAGCGGCCCGACGCCGATGCTCCTCAGCGAATCCGGATCGAATCCCGCGCCGCCGGATCCAAAAAGGCCGAACGACGCCGCCATTCCGAACAGGAGCACAGCATAGACGACGAAAATGATCACGTAGAGGATCAGATAGGCGAGAAAGATCTGCCAGAACTTGCCTTTGGTCATCGACCAGGCGCGGAAAATGTGGATCTGCTTTTCCCCGACCGTCGCGGCCGCCGCTGGCGAAAACCGGACGCCGAGAAAGATCATCACCCCGAACATCAGCACGTACATCACGATCGCGCCGACAACGGCGAGACCGGTGCTGCCCGAGGCTGCGGCCACGCCCATGATCACGCCGCCGAGCAAGCCGAAGACCAACGCCCCGAGCATGATGAGAAACGATACGGCGATATACACCCACAGGAGCCGCAGCTCGTCGCCGCCGATTTTGATCCCGAGGATCCATTCGCTGGGCGGCGGATCGAACACCAGCGCCCGGTTGATCGCCCCGTAGGCCATCATGCCGACCAGCAACGCGAGCAAGAAATACCAGCCGACACTGGCATAGAATGCGCCCATCGCCGCGAAGGACGATTCGGGATCGCTGCTCGACATGACAGTGTTTAGGAGGTCCGCGTAGGCCGGCAGAAACAGCACGAACGTGCCGAGCATCAGCACCGACAGCAAGATCACGACGCCCAGAAAATTCATCGGCGCGCGCTTGAGAAAGCCGAAGCCGTAAAACGCGGCGTCGACGATGGAAAATTCTTTCATGACGGTCCCCTTGGCTCCCCGGCGAAGCGGCAGCTTAGCACCGCCGCGCCGCGCCTCAAACGCCTCCCCTTGACCGCGGCGGCGGCGGCGCGGATATCCCCTCCATGACCTCAAGCCCGATACACGTCGTCGGCGGCGGCCTCGCCGGCTCCGAAGCCGCCTGGCAGATCGCCGAAGCCGGCACGCCCGTCGTGGTGCACGAGATGCGCGGCGTGCGCGGCACCGAAGCGCACCAGACCGACGGCCTCGCCGAGTTGGTGTGCTCGAACTCGTTTCGCTCCGACGACGCGGCGACCAACGCCGTCGGCCTGCTGCACGAGGAGATGCGGCGTCTCGGTTCGGTGATCCTGGCCGCCGGCGACGCCTGCCAGGTGCCGGCGGGCGGCGCGCTCGCCGTCGACCGCGAGGCGTTCTCGCGCGCCGTCACCGCGAAGCTGGCGGCCCACCCGTTGGTCGAAATCCGGCGTGAGGAAATCGACAGTCTGCCGCCGGCCGACTGGGACTCGGTGATCGTCGCCACCGGCCCCCTCACCTCGCCGGCGCTGGCGACCGCGATCCAGGACCTTACCGGCGAAGACGAGCTGGCGTTCTTCGACGCCATCGCGCCGATCGTCCACGCCGACAGCGTCAACCTCGACGTCGCCTGGTTTCAATCGCGCTACGACAAGGGCGCGACCGAGGCCGACAAGGCCGCCTACCTCAATTGCCCGCTCGACCGCGAACAATACGACGCGTTCGTCGACGCTCTGGTCGCGGCGCCGAAAACCGAATTCAAGGACTGGGAGAAGGACACGCCCTACTTCGAAGGCTGCCTGCCGATCGAGGTGATGGCGGAGCGCGGACGCGAGACCCTGCGTCACGGGCCGATGAAGCCGCGCGGCCTGACCAACACGCACGACCCGATGGTCAAGCCCCACGCCGTCGTGCAGCTGCGCCAAGACAACGCCCTCGGCACCCTGTTCAACATGGTCGGCTTTCAAACCAAGCTGAAATACGCCGCCCAAGCCGACGTCTTCCGCGCCATCCCGGGGCTGGAGAACGCGACGTTCGCGCGACTCGGCGGCATCCACCGCAACACCTTCCTCAACAGCCCCAAGCTGCTCGACGCCGGCTTGCGTCTGAAGGCGCAGCCGCGGCTACGCTTCGCGGGCCAGATCACCGGTGTCGAAGGCTACGTCGAAAGCGCCGCCATGGGCCTTCTCGCGGGCCGTTTCGCGGTCGCCGAGCGGCTCGGCCGGCCGCTCGATCCGCCGCCGCCGACCACCGCGCTCGGCGCCTTGATCGCGCACGTGACCGGCGGCCACCTGTCGGGGTCGAAGGGCGCGTTTCAGCCGATGAACGTCAACTTCGGTCTGTTCCCGCCGGTCGCGGTCGCGACCGAGAACGCCGACGGCAAACGCCTCAAAGGCAAGATGAAAGCCGACGCCCGCAAGCGCGCCTGGACCGCGCGCGCCCTCGCCGATCTCGACGCGTGGCGGGCGCGCGAACCGGTTGTCGCGGCTTAGCGGGCCGCCTTAGTCGTCCGGCATCCGCCACGCGAGCGTCAGCGTCTGGCCGCGGCGTTGAATCGTCGCCGTCCGTCCGTCGGACGCCGTGTAGCGGTATTTCGCCGCCGCGCTTTCCGCTTCGCGCACGAAGCCTGGGTGCGTGCAGTCGGTCGCCCGAACGTTGGTCGTCGTTCCGGCGCCGGTGATGTCGAACACCACGTCGCAGGTCCCTTCGATACCGCGCTCCAGCATCCGCGGCGGATAGCGCTGTTCGCCGAGCAGGATCGGCGTCAGCGGCAACGCCGCCGTCCAGGTTTTCGACGTTAAATCGTCAATCACCGAATGTGTCGGCTGCGTTTCGCCAGGAATTTCGGTTCCGCCGGGAGGCTCGAGTTCGCCCTTCGCTTTTGGGAACGTGGGAAGCGGCGGCTCGACGTGAGTCTTGAGTTCGGGGCGCAGCGCTTTTTGCGGCGGCGTGTCCTTGATCACCGAGGTGATCTCGATCGTGGGAACAGCGGACGGCGGCTCGGCCGACGGCGCCTCGACGGCGATCATCGCCTGCATCAAAAGAATCAAAAGAACGCTCAGCATCGCCGCGAACGGCAGTCCGGCGGTGAACCGCATTCCATAGGCCAACGTCATCGCGAACTCCTCTTGGCGCGCGTGAGTCGACCGACCGGCGCACATCATACCACCGTAGCGTTGCATGCGGAATTCGAGTCACGGGGAGGCGTTCAACTTGACGCGCTCCGCCGCCGGCGTTGAGATGAACTTGATCACGCCCACGGGGGGGAGAGATGATGAAATTGAATCAATTCAGCGCGGCCGCGCTCGCGGCCGTGACGCTTGGCGTTCTCACCGCATTGGCCGGCGTCGGCGCCGGCTTCGCGCAAGCGCCGCCGCCGGAAGCCTACGCCCGCAATCCGGAAATGCGCTTCCCGCGGATCTCCCCCGACGGCACCAAGCTCGCCTGGATCGACAACCGCGACGGGCAGCAGACGGCGATCATCGGCCGTTTCGGCGACGGCGCGTTTGCGATCGAAAAGCGCATCGGCCTCAATCAGCTGAAGACCCGCGGCCTGCGCTGGGCCGGAGAAACCCATGTCCTGATCACCACCAGCGACACCCGCGAATTCAAGGACACGCATCTGTTCAATTTTCGCTCGGCCGGCCGGACATTTGAATTCTTCCGCACGCACGCCATCAACATCGACACCGCCGGCGTGACGCTGCTCCTCGATTCCGACAAGGACCGGACGCTCTGGGTCAACATCAATCTCGCGACGATATCCTCGCCGCATTACAAGAAGCCGGGCCATGTGCTGATGCCGGCCTACGTCGGCAACACGTCGCAAACCGGCTCGCGGCTCGCCGACACCGACGTTCGCCGTCAGTTGCTCGAGGTCAACCTCGACACCGGCCGTCGCACGAACAACGTCGAGCGCGGCGACCCGACGACCAGCTACTACATCGCCGACAGCGAGGGGCCGGTCGCCCAGGTCCGCTACGACGATGCGAGCGACCATTTCATGGTGTTGAAGCGCACCGGCAAGACCTGGAGCGCCGTCGTCGACATGTACACCGACCTCCCCGAAATCGACGTCGTCGGCTACGCCGGGTCAGCCGATCGACCGGTGCTGATGATCAAGCAAGGCGGCCAATACAAGCTCGTCACCGCCGAATCCGACGGGGTGTTTCACGACTTCTACGTCGCCCCCGACGGGCTGGACGTGAACGGCGCGCAAATCGACCCCTACACTAGCGAAGTCATCGGCGCCACGTACACGGACGACACGTCGCGGCTGGTCTATTTCGACGACGAACTGCAGGGCATCTATTCCCAAATCCACGAGGCCTTGCCGGGATCGGTGATCACGCTCGCGTCGTGGGACCGGGCGCGGAACCGTTTCGTGATCAACGTCGAACCGAGCGACAGCCCGCCGGTTCACTTTTTGTTGGACCGCAGCGCCGGACAGCTGAGCAAGCTCGGCGCCGAGTACCCGGAGCTGACCCCGGAATGGGTCGGCGCCACGCGCTACCTGACCTATGACGCCCGCGACGGGATGAGCATCCCGGCCTATCTCACTCTGCCGCCGACCGGCGCCGCGACAAATCTGCCGCTCGTGGTCTTGCCGCACGGCGGCCCGGAGTCCCAGACCACCGGCGACTTCAACTGGCTGTCTCAGTTCGTCGCCTCGCGCGGCTACGCCGTGCTGCAGCCGAACTTCCGCGGCTCGTCCGGCTATGGCGAAGCGTTCGCGCACGCCGGTTACGGGCAGTGGGGCAAAGCGATGCAGAACGACCTCTCCGACGGCGTCCAGCATCTCGTCGATCAAGGCATCGCCGACCCGGCGCGGGTGTGCATCTTCGGCTGGAGCTACGGCGGCTACGCCGCCTTGGCCGGCGCCACGCTGACGCCCGACCTCTACCGCTGCGCCATCGCCGGCGCCCCGGTCAGCGATCTGCCGGCGATGATCGCCCACGAAGAGCAGCGCTACGGAAAGGACGGCGCAACGGTCGCCTATTGGACGCGGAACATTTTGGACGGCGGCCGATTGACCTCCGGCGACGTCGCCAACGTGTCGCCGGCGCGCCTCGCCGACAACGTTCAGGCGCCGATCCTGATCCTGCACGGCACCAACGACACGGTCGTGCCGTACGCCCAAACGGAGCTGATGGAGAACGCGCTGAAGCGGGCCGGCAAGCCGCACAAGGTCGTCACCCTCGACTTCGCCGACCACTGGCTGACCGGCGGCACGCCGGAAACCGTCAAGCTGACGGTGCTGCAGGAAGTCGAGACATTTCTCGACGCGAACTTGAACTAGCCCGTCCTTCCCGAACATGGCGCGCGTGGCGCCGTGTCCGCGGCGGCGGATCTCAAATCCGGCCCCGCGCCGCCGCCGCCGTCAGCGTCAGCTGCCGCGCCAGCCGCGGCCATGCCTCCGGGTCGCGCCGCGACTCCACGCGCCGGAGATAGCCCGGGGCCAGCGCCGCGTAGCCGTAGCCAGGCCACGCCGCCGGCGCCGCGGACTGCGTCCGGGCCCGCGCCAAGGCCGCGTCGACATGCGGCCGGACGGCCTCGGCGAGGCGGGCCAGCGCCGCGGCGTCGTCGAGGGTTGCGGCGGTCGGGTCGGCGAAGCCC
>JAJFFL010000084.1 GCA_021776705.1 Alphaproteobacteria bacterium | reverse complement strand
GGCGCGCGCGCAGGCGGTCGCGTTCGCGCTTTTCCTCCGCCCGCAGGCCGCGCAGATAGTCGTCGAACATGTGCAAAGTCGGCGACGGCCGGACGTGGGCGTCGTTGACGGCGTCGGACGCCGACCCGGGCGGCGCGCCGTCGGCGGCCGCGGCGAGGTGGTCGTCGTGCGCCGCCGACTTCGGGAAGTCGGTCGGAAGTTCCGGATCCTTCACCAGCGTCGCCATAGGCCCCTCGACGGCCGCCCGCCCGGCGCCTTCATCGCGCGGCGGCGAGCGCCAGTCTACACCCCGGCGACGCGATTCGAACCGGCGGCGGTTGCTTCGCGCCGACGCGGGATCGGACGGGCGCGAATCCCGTCGGCCGCGGCGGCGGCGCCTGGAGACATAAAAAGACGACGGTTTTTCAGCCGCTTGGCGCGTCCGCCTTGCCGCAACCTTACGGGTTTAATGACTGTTGATTACGCATTTATCATCTTTTTACGATAATTTCATGCCGGGTTCCGCCACAATTCGGCGTAGTCTTCGGGTCATGGACGGAGCGGTTCCGCCCTCGGGCCCAAACCTCAGACCGGCCCTTCACCACCCCTCCCCGGTCGCGGGAGGCGACATGGGAGACGGACGATGAAACGGGGATCGAACAGCAAATTCAACGCCGCCCTGACCGGCTTGGCCTATTTCGCGTTGCTCGGCTGCGTCAGCGGCGTGTTCCTGCAGTCTTTCGGCGGCGTCATCGCTTGAGGCCGCCGACACCCCGCCCGGCGCCCGCGCTGAGTGATCCGCAGCGACCGCCGGCTCAAGAGGGACACCCGGATTAAGCCCCCGTCGTTCACGCGGCGGGGGCTTTCGTTTGCGCCGCACGGCTTGAACTCCGCGGCGTCAGCGAAAACCATGGCCGCGGCCGCGCCCGGCCGTGCGATCCGAAGAGCGCCCTCGCCCCGATGTCCGACGACGCCCCCTTCCGCTGGAACATCGCCAAGCGCGAGCAGCTCGGCTCCTACGTCTGCGGCGACGCCGCGCCGCTTGACGCCGAACACCTGAAAAGCGTGCGGCGAGCGTGCGCGCGCATTCTGGCGCTGTCCGACGGCGCGGACCTGGCCTTCGTCGGGCGCTCGCCGGAGAATTTCTTCGACTACCTCTGCGGCGCGTTCGACGGCGTCGACGGCGCGCCGGCGCTGCACCTGGTTCCGTTTTCGATGCGCTGGCTGCCGGGCGGCGACGTCGGCTCCGTCGACCGCGCCAAGCGCGACGCCCTGTACGCCAGCTTCGCCGCCGCCGGCGTCGACCCGGCGGCGATCGCGGCCGGCGCGCGCGGTCTGGCGCTGGTCGATCTGGTCGCCTACGGCGGCACCATGGAGAGCCTGGTCAAGCTTCTGCACGACCACGCGGCGCGCGACGGCGTCGACTGGAACGCGGTGCAGCGCCGGCTGACGATCCTCGGCGTCCTGTCGCGCGCCAAGAACAGCCCCAACACCTGGCGCTGGCAGCAAAATCAGGACTGGCTCGACCTCATCCCCGACGCGACGATCAAGAACGTCTCCGCGGCGGCGGACTTCCTGTCGCGGCTGGCCGGCGATCAACCGAAGGTGACGCGGTCGTTCCACGCCGGCCGCTGGGGCGAGGATCAAAGCGCGGCGCCGCCGACCGCCGACCAGCGCGCCGCCCTCAACCTCGCCGTCCAGCTTTACGACGCCGGCCGCGCCAAGCCCGAACGCGCCGCCCTCGCCGCCCTGATCGCGGCCGCCCCCGAAATGCGCCAGCCGGCGACGCGCAGCCTGGTCACGGCGCTGAAGCGCGGCTGAGACGGGCGCGGAAAATTCCGATCCCGCCATCGCAAATCTCCCTCATGCTGAGGTGCCGCACAGCGGCGTCTCGAAGCACAGGTGACGGTCGCGCCATCTGCATTCGCCGCGAAGGCCGCCGGCGCAAACGACGGTGCGTGCTTCGAGACGGCGGCTGCGCCGCCTCCTCAGCATGAGGGGCGTGGGCGGGTGGCGTGAGCAATCTCGTCGCTCCGCCAGGTCCCGGATCAGCAGCGCATCACGTCGTGCTGCGCAGCATCCGGGATGACGGGGGGAATGGAATTCACCGGTTCGTCTCCAAGAACCCACCGCCACCACGCCGCGTCCGTGTTAGGCTGCCGCGTCCACGGGGGAGATCGACATGAAATTTTTCACCGCCGCCTCGGCCCTGCTGGTTGCGTTCGCCGTCGCCGCCTGCGACCCGCACGACTGGAACGATCCGCATCGCGGACATGACGACGCCGTGGAAACCGCGCGCGCCGAGACGCCGGAAGCCTGCGCGGCCGGCGGCGGCGACTGGCGGCCGGTGTGCATGGCCCAGGCGCCGGCCTGCGTGACGCCCTACCCCGACGCCGGCGAGACCTGCTCCGACAGTGCGGACTGCCTCGGCGACTGCGTCGCCGACAGCCGCGTCGCCTGCGATGACAACGGCGAAAACTGCCGCACCCCCGAGCTGCCGGACATGGGCGCGCGCATGACCGGGATCTGCCAGATCAACGACGACCCGTGCGGCGTCTTCACCGTCATCGAAGACGGCGTCGCCGGCGTTTCCATCGCCGTGGATTGAGGGTCGAGGCCGGCGCGTTTACGCGCTGGCCTACGCCATCGCCTGCAACACCGCGTGGGTGTCGGCGTATTGCTGGAAGCGGGCGACCTTGCCGTTCTTGATCGTCCACACGTGGACCATCTGCGGATGGATCGCCTTGCCGGTCGCCTTGTGCGCGCCGCGGTAGCGGCCGAGCGCCACCACCGTGTCGCCGGCGTCGAGCAACTGTTCGGGCTCGACCGCCCAGCCGTCCCACTCGGCGCCGAGTCGCGCGAAGACGCCGTTGAGCACCGCCTCGGGTCCCTCGTAGGGATTGTTGTCGGCGTAGGGAAAATTCTCCGCCTCGTTCCAGACGACGTCGGGCGCGAACATCGCCAGCACGCCGGGCACGTCGCCGGCGGAGAACTTGGCGTAAAGCCCGCGGATCAGATCCACATTGCTGGCGCTCATCGCGATCGCTCCTTGATCAGTAGCCGGGCGTGTCGCGGCGCTTGAACAGCAGCCCGAGGCTCGACAGCAAGACGGCGATGACGATCCGGGCGAGGATGGTGAAGAACAAGAACACGATGGTCGCGTCGTCGACCAGGAAGGTCAGCCAGATGTTGTACTTGTCCGGCAGGCTGGTGTTGGTGATCCAGCGTTCGACGACGTCGGCCCAGCTTTGGATTTCGCGAATGACCGACGGCTGAGTGATGCCGATCGCCACCACCGAAAACGTGGCGAGCAAGAACGACAGGAAAATCGTCGCCGTCGCCGAACTGATACGTCCGATAAGCCACATGGCGTCATCCCCTTGCCGCCGCCGCGCGGTCCCCTCGCGCTTTGCGTCTTGCTTAACCCAAGGCGCGGCGCTTGTCCCGCCCCGGCGCGCAGCGGCGCTCTCGCCTCCGGCCCCCGAACGCGGCTAGGATTCGCGCCGGAGGGCGGATGAGCGACACCGACAACCCTGCGTGCGCCAATTGCGGCGCGGCCTTGGCGGGGCGCTATTGCGCCGTCTGCGGCCAGTCGCGCGAGGCGCTGCTGCGGCCGGCGTTCGATCTCGTCGGCCAGATCCTGTCCGACGCCTTCGATCTCGACGGACGGCTGTGGCGCACCCTGCGCCGGCTGTACGTGCGCCCGGGCTCCGTCGCCCGCGATTTCGTCGAGGGCAAGCGCCAGAGCTTCACCCCGCCGGTGCGGCTCTATGTGTTCGCGAGCCTGTTCTTCCTCGGCCTCGTCGCCTTCGCCGGCGTGCGCGTGGTGGCGGTGGAGTTCGTCAGCGTCGCCGGAGCCGAGACCGACGCCCAACCGGCCGGCGCCGACGACCTGAACGACTTCAACCTCGCGATCACGCTGTTCGGGCTCGGCGAGCCGCCGGCTCCCATCGACGTGGGGCCGGAGGATATCGCCGCCGTGCGCGACGGCGGCGGCGCGGTGTCGATGGGCGACAGAATCTTCGCGCGCGCGATCTCCGACCCCGCCGGCCTCGAGCGCGCCGCGGCGACGGCGGTCAACGTGGCGCTGATCGCGATGGTGGCGCTCTACGCGGTTTGGAACGCGCTCCTGCACCCGCGGCGGCGGCTGATCGAGCATGTCGTCCACGCAACCTATTTCCACGCCGGGCTCTACCCGGTGGTCGCGGCGTCGCTCGGCGCGCGGCGCTTTGTCGGCGACGCCGCGCCGCTCGCCGTGACGATCTTCCTGGCGCTGGCCACGGGGATCTGGTTCCTGTTCTGGATCGTCGCGTCGGACCGCGGCTTCTACCGCACCAGCGTCGTCGGCTTGATTTTGCGCGCGCCGCTGCTGATCGTCGGTTACATCATCGCGGTCATCGTCACCTCGCTCGGCCTCGTCGGCTTCGCCTTGCACTGAAAGTCCGCCATGACCGCGCTCCGCGCCGCCGTTTCGGTTTCGATCCTCGCCGTCTGCGCCGCCTGCGCCGCCACCGAGGCGCCGCCGGCGCGGCCGCAGCCCTACGCCGACCTCTTGATACCCGGCGACCCCTACCTGTCCCGCGTCGCCACGCGCTGGTTTGAAGACGGCGACGACACGCGGCTGGTCAAGGTCGAGGCGGCGGCGGCGGACGCGGTGGAACGCTGCGGCGAGCGGGGATGGCGCCGGGACCACACCGCCGACGCCTGCGCCGAGCTGCGCAAGCTCGACCGGACGGTCAAGGCGATCCGCGCCGCCGAGTCCGCCGAAGCGTTCGCCCGCCGGACGAACGACTGAGCCGCTCACCTTTCATTCATCCCCGACACTGCATATATTCGCCCTGTCGGCTTGCCGACTATGACGATAAACGCGCGTGCAATAACCGGACTGGACCCGGGGGCGGTACCCGGCGGCTCCACCAACTCCCTTCTCGACCGGGAGGGATTTCATGGGGCCGAAATAGGATCGACAGACGGCTAAAGACGATTGCTTTCGTCCGGGTGAGGCCCGTTACAGGCTCGTTGCAATAGTTGCCAACGACAACTTTGCTCATGATCGGGTGATGGCGGCGTAAGCTGCTTAACTTGATCGAACTTTAAGTCCTCGGCTCTAGCAAGTCGCAGGCGGGGTCCGGGGGCGCCTGGCAACAGAAGCCCCCACTTCTCCTTTCCCCCATTCCGTCTTCCCTCTTCCGCGCGCCGGTCTGAACGATTGGTAACTTGTCCGGCCGCCGCGGCGCGCGAACACTTGCGCCGCGGGGAGGACGCGACATGCCGTCAATCATCAAAACTTTCTATGAGTCTCAGTTCGGCCAGCTGATGGGCGTGCTTCAGCCGCCGTATCCGGTCGCCCAGATTTGGTACCACCTGGTTCCGCTGGTCGTTCTTCCGCTGTTCGCCCTGGCGATCCTGGCGCTGTGGCGCCCGCGCGCACGGCTGTCGGCGGTGGCGGCGGCGGCGGCGCTGGCGCTGATCGGGTACTTCTATGTCCGCACCGGCAATTGGACGGTGTTCGGTCCGCCGGCGTGGCGCTGGGGGCTGGCCGTCGCGATGGCCGCCGGCGCCGCTTTCGCCGCGTGGCGCGCCGTCGGCGCCGACAAGTTTGCTCCTGGTTCGGTCGGCGGATGGATCGCCACCGCGACCGCGGCGGCGGCGATCGCGATCCTGGCCCCGGCGTCGGTCGCCCTGACGCTCAGCGCCGCGCGCGCCCCCGCCGACGCGGTGGACGTCGCCTTTCCGCTTGCCGGCGGTCGATTTCACATCAAAGGGGGCGCCGGAGACCCGTGGCTCAATCACCACGGCGCGCCGCAAGAGCGCCACGCGCTCGACATCGGCGAACTGGCGCCGGGCGGCGGACTCGGCGCCCGCGCGGTCTTTCAGACCAACGACGACGTGCAAATCTTCGAGCGCGACATCCTCAGTCCCTGCGCCGGCGACGTCGTCCATGCGCGCGACGGCATAGAAGACCATGCGCCCTACGACTACCCGGACTCCGGCGGCTTGGGGAACTCGGTCGGGATCGCGTGTCAGGGCGTCGAGATCTACCTCGCCCACATGCGGCAAGGCTCGGTCGCGGTCGCCGAGGGCGACCTCGTCGCCGCCGGCGATGTGCTCGGCCGGATCGGCAACTCCGGCTTCTCGATGGCCCCGCATCTTCACATCAACGCGGTGCGGGCCCCGATCGCGGCCGACGGGGCCTCGAACGCCGACGCGCCCTATGAAGAGTGGTCGCCGGTTCCGCTGACGTTCGGCGGCCGCTTTCTCTCCACCCACGACGTCGTCGACGCGCGCTGAGGTCGCAGCGCCCGCGGCCGCGGTTTCGCCGGGTCGCGACGCAATTCCGGACCGGCGCGGCCTACTCGCCGGCGACGGCGGCGCGGGCTTTCGCGGGCTCAGAGGCGCTGCGGGGCTTGGACAGCACCCAGCCGACGACCAGCGGGACCAGGATGCCCGGCAGGCCTTCGTAGACGTCGCCGTGCCAGCCGATCCAGCGCCAGCCGAGCGCGACGCCGACCCCGAGGCCCATCATCAGCAGCGCCGCCGGCTGGGTCACGCGGCGGTTGAGGGCCAACAACGTCAGGAGCGGCGCGAACGCCGACGCAAGCACGCCCCAGGCGAGGATCACCAGCGAGAACACGCTGCCGCTCGCCGGGGTCACCGCGATCGCCAGCGCCAACAGCGTCACGCCGGCGGTCGCCGCCTTGAGGAACAGCGGCCGCTCGAGGCGTTCCGGCGCCAGGTCGTGGGTCACCGCCGCCGAGCAACTCAACACCAGCGAGTCCGCCGTCGACATGGTGGCGGCGAAGATGCCGGCGAGGATCATGCCGACCATCACCGGCGGCAACAGCTCCAGCGCCATCGTCGGCAGGGCGAGCTCCGGGTCGAGGTCGCCAAGCTCGGGAAGATAGATCCGCGACAGCAGTCCGACGCCGGTGGCGAGGAGGTAAAACAGCGTGAAGTAGCCGTAGTACCAGAACCGGGTGCGGACCATGCGGCCGGGGTCGTCGAGCGCCATGAAGCGCACCATCACGTGCGGTTGGCCGACGACGGAGAAGCCGGCGAACATCCAGCCGACGAGGAAGAGGCCGAGGCCGGCGAAGCCCGGCAACAGCAGGCCCGGCGGAATCAGGTCGAGAAAACCCTCGACCTCGCGCATTTGCGCGATCGCGCCGCCGACGCCGCCGAGACCTTGCACCCCGACGACGAACAGCACCGTCATCGCCGCCAGCATGACGAAACTCTGCGCCGCGTCGGTCCAGATCGAGGCGCGGATGCCGCCGGCGAAGCTGTAGGACAGGATCATCGCCGCGACGACCACCGCGCCCATCCGCGGGTCCCAGTCGAGCACCCCTTCGAGCGCCTTGCCGCCGGCCGCGATCTGGGCCGCGGCGTAGGCGCCGAGGAAGACCACCATCACCACCGCGGCGAGCCGCCGCCAGACCGCGAAGCCGCCGCCGGCGGCGCCGGCGACGAC
>JAJFFL010000083.1 GCA_021776705.1 Alphaproteobacteria bacterium | reverse complement strand
CGCACCGCCGTCCGCACGCCGGACGGCGCCCTGTGGTTCGGGACCGGCGGCGACGGCGTGTTCCGCCTGCGCGGCGACGCCGAGGATCGCTGGTTCGACGGTCCGGCGGTGGTCCTGTTCGCGGACGGCGACGAGGTCTGGGTCGCCGCCGAAGGCGAACTGCATCGCCGGTCGGGCTCAGACTGGGTCGCGGTCGGCACCGCCGAGTCGCTTGGCGCGGCGGAGATCTTCGCCGGCGCGCGCGACGCCGACGGGCGTATCCTGCTGGCGACCAGCGACGGCGTGTTCGAAGTGCGGACGGATCGGTGACGGCCGCGCCGGCTTTCGAGCGCACGGGCCGTGTGCGCGTTCGTCGCGTGCTGGGCGCGCTCGCCGCTCTCACCGCCGCCCGCCCCGCGTCGCCGTGACCGAGGATCAGGCCACGGTCGCAACCTATTTCGACGCGTTGAGCGCGCACGACCTCGACCGCGCCGCGGCGCGTCTCGCCGACGACTTCGAGATGCGTTTCGAGGCCGGCGGATTTGTCATGGACAAGCCGGCGATGCTGGCCGCGCTGGGGTGGGACGTCGGCGCGAACGGTTCGTTCGCGTACCAATTCGCGGCCGGCGACGGCGAGACGGTGCGGGCGCGAATCGTCGAACGCAACGAGTTTCTCGAGCTCATCGGCCTTGAACCTCTCGAGGCGGACATGACGTTTGCGGTGCGCGACGGAAAAATCACCCGCGGGACGTACGCCGCGGCGGGCGCGTCGGCCGATCCCGGCGCCGTTTCCGCCGCGCTCGCCCCGGCGGTCGCGTGGGCGCGGGCGCACCGGCCGGACGAGCTCGAGGCCATCTATCCTGACGGGTCCATCCGCTATTCGCGCCAATCGGCCGAGCGCTGGGTCGCTTTGCTGAAGGACTGGCGCGCGGCGCCGGATCGTTAACCTCGTCTTGCGATCGCGGCCGCGATTGCACGCGCTTTGTAGTAATTTGTCAGCCGTTTTGAGCGATTCTCGCGGCGCGTGGTCCGCAACGGGCGGTCCGCGGAATGGGTGAAAGGCGATGAGCAAAGAATTCGGCGTGGCGCTTCGGGTGCTCGGCGACTTGCTGATCCTGTCGTCGATCTTCTTCTTGATCGCGCTGGCGTTCGTTCAAGGGATCCAATCGGATTGGCCGCGCGCGCTGCGTCCGGTCGGCGACCTGTTCGCCCGCGGCCAGGCGGCCTTCGGGCCGATCTGGTGGGCGATGACGCTCGCCATCGGCGTCATGGGCGGCTGGATCGTCCGCGTCTGGGGGGTCAAGATCCAACGCCGCAACACCCGCGACTGGCCCCACGGCGGCCGGGTCTAGGTCCGACGTCGCCGCCGCCGTCAGTCGGAGTCGGAGACGCGCTCGAACACCAATTCGTCGACGCTCGTTTCTCCGTCGTGAGACGTCTCCATGGTGACCACAAGACGTCCGTCGTCGTGGAGCCGGTACTCGACTCCCTCAAATCGGGCCAGGCCGTCGCCGGTCTCCAAGAGCGGAAACACGACGTACTCGTCCTTTGTCTCCCAGCCGACGAAATCGGATGAAAAGTGCTTGAGGCGGATCGCCGGGCCATCTTCGAATTCGTCGAGAATGAAGATCTCCGAAAACATTTGGCGGCCGTCCTGGGACATTTCAAACATGCCCGTCATCCGCGGACCGTCTGTCGACATCCAACATTCCTGAACGTCCGCGCCGAAGCCTTCGCCGATCCAACAGCCTTCGAGCCAAGCGAGATCTGAGGTTTTCGGCCCCGCGTCGGCAGGTTGAGCAAGAGCCGCCAAAGTCGCCGCCGCCATCACCTGGAACATGCCGAACTCCTTGATCTACGGATCGCCGAAATTGGCGATTGAGTCCTAGGGCCCTGATCCCAAAAGGTCTTGAACATATCCGACACGTCGGATGTCGACCTGCGTCCTCGACGCCTTGATCGGTCGCTTAGAGCTTAAGGCCGGACGTGCTTGGCCAGAAGGTCCGGGGCGTCCTCGGCGAGGCGGCGGCAATCGCGCTGCAGCGCCTTGACCTTGTCGTCGGTTCCGACCGGCGTCTCGGCCGACGCCCGGGCGTCGGCGCGGGCGCGCTTCAACAGATCGTGCAGCTCCAGCGCGTCCTCGGCCCAGTTGGCCATCGGCCGCGGAAACAGGCCGTCGGCCTCGGCCACGGCCTGGCGGAAGTCGTGTTCGGCTTCCGGGTCGAGGCGTCCGGTTTCGCCGAGACGCACGAGGTCGGAGCGGATCAGGCGGTAAACCTTCAGCCGTTCAGGAAAAAGCGCCAGACGCGCCCGCCGCGCGTGCACGGCCCCCAGCACGCCCATCGCCAGCACCCAGCCGACCAGGGCCATGCCGACCCCGATGGCGGCCAGGGCCATCAGCGTGCGCCCGTCCAGGGCCATCACCGTGTCGGCGGTCGGCAGCGGTTCCATGTTCCCCTCGACGTGTTCGCGGCAGAGTCGTCAGACCTTTTCTCGGGCTCTCCGGCCCGTTATCCCCAAGGCCAGAGTAAGGTTCGCGCTTGAAAAGGCCAATCCATCCCATGCATGAGGCAGACCACGAGGCCGCCGGCGGGTCGCGGCGGCCCAATTTCGTCACCCACCTCGAATGCGGCATGACCGGCGCCCGCCTCGAGGCGGGCCGCGTTCACGGCCTGTCGCCGGACGGCTGGCCGATCCTGGTGCGCTATGACCTCCAAGCCGCCAAGGCGCGTGTCGACCGCGACGCCGTGTGGGCGCGCGGCGGCGGCTTTTGGAAATGGCGCGAGCTGCTGCCGGTGCGCGAGGCGGACAACGTCGTCGCGCTCGGCGAGGTGGACACGCCGCTGGTCAGCGTCGGCCCCGGAGTCTGGGCGAAAGACGAGGGCCGGCTGCCGACCGGGTCGTTCAAGGCGCGCGGCCTCGCCGTCGCCGTGGCGATGGCCAAGGAGCTCGGCCTGACGCGCCTTGCGATGCCGACCAACGGCAACGCCGGCGCCGCCCTGTCCGCCTACGCCGCGCGCGCCGGGCTGAGCGCGACGGCGGTCTGTCCCGACGACACCCCCGAAATCAACCTCCGCGAGACCGCGCTGCAGGGCGCCGAGGTCTTGCGCGCGAACGGCTTGATCCACCAGTGCGGCGCCTGGGTGAAGGCGCGCGCCGAGGAGGGGCGCTGGTTCGATTTTTCGACCCTCAAGGAGCCCTATCGGATCGAGGGCAAGAAAACGATGGGGCTCGAACTCGCCGCGCAATGGGGCTGGGCGCTGCCCGACGTGATCTTTTATCCGACCGGCGGCGGCACCGGTCTGATCGGCATGTGGAAGGCGTTCGCGGAACTCATCGAACTGGGCTGGCTGGACGACGAGTCGCGGCCCAAGATGGTCGCCGTTCAGGCCGAAGGCTGCGCCCCGATCGTGCGCGCGTGGAAAGCGGGCGAGCGCCACGCCGCGGAATGGAAGGACGCGACCACCGTCGCCATGGGCATCCGCGTGCCCAAGGCGATCGGCGACTTTTTGATCCTCGACGCGGTGCGCGAGTCCGGCGGCTGGGCCCAGGCGGTGTCCGACGCGGCGCTGCTCGACG
The DNA here is from genome assembly GCA_021776705.1 of Alphaproteobacteria bacterium. Taxonomy (GTDB): domain Bacteria; phylum Pseudomonadota; class Alphaproteobacteria; order Caulobacterales; family Maricaulaceae; genus JAJFFL01. The sequence continues at coordinate 5,295 of JAJFFL010000083.1, read as the reverse complement.
CCCGCGCTCGCTGCGCGGCGGAGTCGGGCCTGCTGTTGTGTCCGGAAGGCGCGGCGTGTCTGGCGGCCTATGAGGCGTGCCGGGCCGACGGCCGCGTCGCCGCCAGCGACTCTGCGGTGGTGTTCAACTGCGCCACCGGCCTCAAGTACCCGATGCCCGAGGTGACGACGCGGTTGGATTTGAATTCCTGACGACCCCGTCATTCTGACCCCGGTTTGGAGCCGGGGGAAGAATCTCGGAATCCAGGAACCGCCGAGGCCGATCGCCCCGAGATCCTTCGCCTACGGCTCAGGATGACGTGGATTGGATGTCACCGCGTGTCCGCCGTCGGCCGCTTGGCGGTCAGCCACTTCATCGCGTCGTCGACGCGGCCGGTGACGCCGTCCTTGGCGTCCTTGTTCACCACCGCCGGCGGCGCGGCCGAGGCTTCGGAGAACCACGCCGCGGCGGGCAGGGTCTTCGAGCCGTCGCCGCCGGGCGACACGTCCACGATCCCCGCCGGCGGCGTTTCGGCGGTCGCCATCACCGCGCGGCAGCCATGCACCTTGGCGCCGTCGAAGGAGACGCCGTCGAACGTCGCGCCGGCGAAATCGGCGCCGCGCAGATCGGCGGCGTCGAAGCCGGCGTCGTTGATCCGCGCCCCGGTGAAGGCGGCGTTGGAGAAATCCGCGCCTTTGAAGTCGGCGCCGGCGATGACGACGTTTTTGCCCGTCGCGCCGGCGAACACGGCGCCGGGGGCCTGGGTTCCGTGGAATCGCGCTCCGTCGAGCCGCGCGCCGCGCAAAATCGTTCCGTCGAGCCGGGCGTCGAAAAAGTTCGCCTCGGTCGCGTCGATGTCGGCCCAGTTCGCCTGCTCGGCGCGGGCGCGGGAAAAATCCACCCCGGCGAGGTCGTAAGCGGCGCCGCGCCCGCGTCCGGCGGCGTGGCGGCGGACGGCGGCGGCGATCTGGGCGCGCGCGCCGGCGTCGGTCTCCAGGGCGAGGGCGGCGGCCAGCGCGGCTTTGGTCTGGCCGGCGAGCAGCGCCTGCTGCGCGCGGCTCACCCCGCCGCCGTCGGCGCAGGTTTCGAGAATCCGGCCGAGCGCGCCGGCGGCCGTCGCCCGCGCCTGCGGCGAGGCGCCGTCGGTGAGCATTTCGGCGGCGGCGCCGAGACGCGACTCAAGCGCCGCGAAGCGCTTGCCGGATCGGCGGTCGGCGTCGGCGTCGAGGCGCGCCAAGACGTAGCCGCCGAACATCGCGGACGCGGCGACGAACAGGCCGAACACCGAGATCAAGACCGCGTCGGCGCGGGCGGCGGCGAACAGGCGCTCGGTCTCGACCACGTCGTTGAGCGAGGCGCGGCCGCCGCGCAACAAGTCGCCCTGGTCGGCGAGGATGATCTCGACCTGCCCAAGGTTCAACAGCACCCGCAGCAGCAGGCCGGCGACGATGATCGCCAGCACCACCACGATCGCGAACGCGAACATCGACATGCGACGATTCACATCGTCCCTCCAGCCATCCCAGGCCGAGTGAACGCCAGGACGCCGGCGGGATCAATCGCGCGCGGCGCCCGGAGCTCCGGCGGCTGTCTGTCGAAAGCTTAACTAGGCAACACCGTTCGTACCGCCTAGAGGCGGCTGCGCCAGATCGGGAGCAGGCTCATGAAAAAGTTGGTCGTCGCCGTGTCGACGGCGGTTTTGGCGAGTTGTGTGGGGACGACCGCACGCGACGAGCCGGCAACTGCGGCGCGGCAAGAAAGCTTTTCATTGGAAAGCCGGGTTTTTGGCAACGAGCGCGCCGTCCGCGTCCATCTGCCCCCCGGCTACGACGACGGCGACGACGCGTACCCGATGGTCGTCATGCTTGACGGCGGACCGGCGTTTTTTGGCGAGGCGTGGAACGGTCCCGGAGCCGCCGACGCGTTCTGGGCGGCGGGCGGCGCGCCGTTCGTGCTGATCGGGATCGACAACGGCGGCGCCACGTCCACAACCGAAAATCCCGTTGTCGACCGCGCCGCTGAGTTTTTGCCCGCCCCGGATCCGACCTGGACCGAGCCACCAATTCCCGAACCGCGCGGCGTCCGGCATCCGGAGTTCTTGTTCGACGAGGCGCTGCCCGCCGTCGCGGCGCGCTATCGGGTCGATGACGCGCCGGTGATTTTGGTCGGCGCCTCCTACGGCGCGATCGCCGCGCTTTTCGCCGCCCAGCAGCGACCAGATCAAGTCGCCGCCCTGATCCTCGAAAGCCCGTCCCTGCAAGTCGACGGCGCTCGCCTGATCGCCAAGGCCGAAGCCGACGGAGCCCGTATCGCGCGAGTCTATGTCGGCGTCGGCGGCGCGGAAGGCGACACGCCGGAGGCGGCGGCCGACTTTGCGGCCATGAGCGCGGACCTCGTCGGCGCGTTTCGGCGCTCGGGAACCGACGTCTGCCGCGCCTACGTTGCGGACGCTGAGCATTGGTTCACGTTCTGGGCCGCGCGGCTTCCCGACGCGCTCGCGTTCGCGGTTGACGGCGCGCGTCAGGGGTTGTGCGCGCAGAACACGTCCGCCGCGAACTAGGTCGCGCAGTCGGCGCAGAACGGGGTCGCGGGATCGACGCCGAGGCGCTTGACGGCGATGGCCTCGCCGCAGCGCACGCAGGCGCCGTAGTCGCCGTCCTCGACGCGTATCAACGCCGCCTCGATGCGCTTCAGTTCGCCGGCCCGGCGCGCGTCGGCGGCCTTGGCCATGGCCTGGACCTGCAGGGAATCCATGCGCGACAGGCGGCCGACCGACTGCTGGTCCAGCTCCACCGGCTTGCGGTCGTCGCCGGAACTCAGGCTCAAAGCCAGGATCTCCGCTTTCAGGGCTTCAAGCCGGCGGCGGGCGGCGTCGTCGTTTTCGGTCATGGCCGGACGCTAGTCCGGCGGGCGCTGCGAGAGAAGGGTTTCCGGAGCGGCCGTCCCGCCGCCTCGACGGGGACAAGGGGAAAGCGGGGGACGCGCCCGAAGGCGCGGGCCGTTCGACCGCTCCGGAACTCTTGGGCCTTCCACGGGAAAGGCCGGGCTCAACATTCGACGACCGCTCGAGCGAGAGGGGTCATTTGCGTGAGTCGTTATGCAGCTCGGCGGCCGCGGCGTCGCGGTCCCTGCGGCGAAGGCGCCGCGAACGGCGACGAACGGCGGCGGACCGTGCGGTTTGACGGCGCCGCGCCCGGTGGGCGATAGAAGTCAGCGGGGAGGGGCCCCGGCACGGAGACGCGCCTTGGCGAGCGAAGACGACCACGGCCCGAGCGACGCTTCCTCCCGGACGGCGATCGTTTTCATCCACGGCCAGGGCGAGCAGCGCCCGATGGAAAGCGTGCGCGAGCTGGCGCGCACCGCGTGGCGCGCCGACCCGTCTCTGGCGCAGACCTCGCGCGGCCAGCTGCGCCTGTGGTCGACGCCGGACGATTCGGGCGACATTTTCGAGTTGCGGCGACTCGCCACCGAAGCCTGCCACGACAACGAGACCTCGCCCGGCGGCGACCCGACCAAGCGGCGCTTCGATTTTTTTGAATTCTACTGGGCCCACATGATGGAGGGGAACCGGCTCCTCCACGTGATGACCTGGTTCTTCGAGCTGCTGCGCAAGGCCTACTACGAGACGCCGAAGCGGCTGCGGCCGGTGCGCCAGGCCTTCATGCGCTTTTACGAACTGTCGGCGCTGTTCGGCGCCGCGTTCGCGATCCTCACCGCCGGCCTGATTCTGCGCTTCGAAGGCAAGCCGCCGACGGCCGAGGCGTGGCTCAACATGACGGCGGCGTTCTCCGCCTACTTCGCCGACCCGACGAGTTTGGCGGGGCTGCGGGAGGCGGTGGCGGAATGGCTGTCGCGGGCGTTCCTGATCGGGCTGGCGGTGTTCTACCTGCCCGCCGCCCTGTTTTCGTTCGTCACCTCGGAACGGCGCAAGACCGTGCCGGAGCCGGTGACCCCGCCGACGCTCGACGGCCTCAAGTCGCAAACGGCGCGGCGCGTCAACGACTTGAAAAACTCCTGGGTGTTCGTGCTCGGCGCGCTGCTCGGCGTCTACTTCGTCATCGCCGCCTTGTCGCCGGCGTTCGAGCTGCGCGACGCGCCGGTGATCCTCGGCGCGGCGGCGATCGGCGTGTTCCTGGCGGCGGAATACCGCGACGTGCGGCAGTGGGGTTCGTATCTGCTGCTGGTGGTCGTCTTCACGCTGGTGATGGCGCGGCTGGAGGACGGGCGCATCGTGTCGGCCCTGACCGCCGCGTCGCTGGCCGGCGTCTGGCTGGCGCTGCGGATGAATTTCGTCGCCTCCACGATCGTGTCCTTGATGGCGACGACCGCCGCGATCAGCGCCCGGTCGGCCATGGCGGAACGCGAGGAGGTGTATTCCGCGACGTTCTCTTCGGGCATGGAATCGCTCGAGTTTCTCGCCTGGATCTATTTTTTCATCTTCGGCGCCGGGTTCGTGATTTTGATCCTGACCGCCGACCAATCGCCGCGGCGACGCTTGCGCTGGCTCGGCGCGGTGATCCTGATCGCGCTCGCCGGCGCGACCCTGATGAACCGGATCGAGGCGGCGGGCTACAACCCCTTCGCGCCCTGGTCCGTGGTCTACGGGGCGCCGATCGACACCTTCTCGCCGTCGATCGGATCGATCCTTCACTTGCACTTCTGGATGACGAGCGTCGTGGCGCTCGGGATGCTGGCCCTCGGCGCGATCTTGGCGGCGACCAACTTTTCGTTTCTGTCGCCGGTGATGGGCGACTCGGCGCGCTACCTGCGCGCCACGCCGGAGAACATCGCCCAGCGCCAGAAAATCCGCGCCGCCGGCGTCGACCTGCTCGAGCGCCTCCATGCCTGCGGCAAGTACGACCGGGTGATCGTCGTCGGCCATTCCCTGGGGTCGGTCGTCGGCTACGACGTGCTGACTCATTTCTGGGGCCGCCGCGTCGACCGGCTGCATCGGGAAGAGGTCGAACACCTGCTCGAAGACGTCGAGGCCGCCGCGCGCCAGGTCGCCTTGTTCGACGAACCGGCGGTGCGCCGCGCGTCCAAGTCGATCGCCGAAGCCGCGGCCGACCTCGGCGTCGACCGCGCCGCGCGCAAGGTCCGCGACCCGGTGCTGCCGCCGGTCGGCGACGCCGACGTGCGCGCCCATGAACAGCTGCGCCAGATCACCCGCATCCGCCTCGACCGCGCCGCCCAGGTGCTCGCGGCGGCGGCGAAGAAGAACGGCATGCCGGCCGGCTCGCTGCGAATCGCCGCCGAGGCGATCCCGGTCGGGCCGGTGCGCTACGCCGCCGTCGCCGACGCCTTGGCGCAGGCCGG
>JAJFFL010000082.1 GCA_021776705.1 Alphaproteobacteria bacterium | reverse complement strand
AAAGCCGCCGCGGTCAGCCGCCGCGTTCTTCCCGCGTTGCGCGCGACCATGCAGGTCCGCCGTCGCGAGCTGAAGACGCGACTCCTGATCGCCGTGATCGGAGCCGGAATTCTGGGCTTCGCCGGGTTCCCCGACTTTGCCGCCGCGTGGCTGCTCGCGGTCGTCGTCAGCCAGGCTGTGGACGCGATCGCCTGCGCGCCCCTGCGCGACCCGGCGCGCACGTCCGAGCCGTCGCCGTCGGAAATGGCGGTCTTATGCTTGTCGGGCGTTCAGGCGTCGATTGTTTACGCGACCCTGCCGGTGCTCGTGTGGTTCCTGATGGGGGTCGCCGGAATGGCCTACGCGGCGATCTGGCTCGCGGGGTCGTTGCTGCACGTCACGCTGCACATGCACCATGAAAGGCGCACGTTTTTCGCCAGCATCACGCCGCACGCGGTTTTCTTCATCGCCCTTCCGGCGTACGGCGTCGCGACCGGCGACGATCTTGGCCGGCTCGGGGCGGCGGCGCTTCTGGCCGCGGCCCTGCTCTACGTCGCCCACCTCGCCGCCGCCTTCAAGCAACAGGCCGCCGCCAGCGCCGCGATGCGGTCGGCGCACGAACAGGCGGTGGAGCAAAAGGAAGCCGCTGAATCCGCCAACAGCGCCAAATCTGATTTTCTCGCCATGATGAGTCACGAGTTGCGCACGCCGCTGAACGGCGTGATCGGCATGGCCAAGGCGCTCGCCAACACCGACCTCGACGAGGTCCAGCACCGACACGTGTCGACGCTGATCAACGCCGGCGGTCTCTTGCAGGCGATCCTCAACGACGTGCTCGACATGTCCAAGATCGAAGCCGGCAAGCTGGAGCTGGACGCGGTCGACATCGACGTGCGGAGGATAGTCGACGGTCTGGTCGACGTGTGGCGCCCGCGGGCGGAGGAGAAAGGCATCGAGCTGCGGCTCGAGGTGGCGCCGGACGTGCCCCACGTGGTCCGCGGCGACCCGACCCGCATCCAGCAGGTGTTGTTCAACCTGGCGTCCAACGCGGTGAAGTTCACCAGCTGCGGCGCGATCTCGGTGCGGGTTTCGGCGGAGGATTTGGGCGGCGGCCGCGCGCGCGTCAGCTTCGCGGTCGTCGATTCCGGCATCGGCATACCGGTCGACGCCCAGGAGCGCCTGTTCGAGGCGTTCGAGCAGGCGGACCGATCGATCACCCGCAAATTCGGCGGCAGCGGTCTCGGCCTGTCGGTGTCGCGCCGATTGGCGCGGCTGATGGGCGGCGACATCGCGGTGACGAGCCGTCTCGGGGTGGGGTCGGAGTTCACGTTCTCCGCGCCGCTGCCGGTGGTGGCGCAAGAAGCGCGGCCCGCCGGCCAGCCTGAGTCCGAAGCGTGGCGGTGCGATCGCCGGCTGCGGATTCTGGTCGCCGAAGATCACGACATCAACCGCCGGGTCCTCGCCGCCTATCTTGAGACGTTCGGCGCCGACGTGGATTTCGCCAACGACGGCGTCGAGGCGCTGGAGCGCCTCCAGGGCGTCGTCTACGACGTCGTGCTGATGGACGTGCAAATCCCGAATCTCGACGGACTCGAAGCGACCCGGCGGCTGCGCGCCGGGGGCGGGCCCAACGCCGACGTTCCGGTCGTCGCCCTGACCGCCAGCGTCATGCCGGGCAGCCGTGCGACCTGCGTCGAGGCGGGCATGTCCGGCTTCGTGCCCAAGCCGATCGAACCCGGCGAACTCTACAGCGCCGTCGCCGCGGCCGCCGCCCGGCGCGGCGGCGCGGCGACTTTGGCGGCTCAGGCTTCCGCGTAGGCCGCCTTCAGCCACCCGACCACGTCCGCGTCCACGTCCGCCGGACTTTCCAGCTTCACCCGGTGGGAGACCATGGCGTTGAACGACCCCGACGCCTCCAGACGGCCTTTCGGCGGCGCGCCCTTGAGGTTGATTCCGAGATCGACCCGGGTCTTCGTCGACGGCTGAATCAGCGCGAACTGCTTTGACCGCCGCAAGCTGACGCAGGTCTTCTTGGGCGAGACTTCGACGTCTTTTCCGAACTTCTTCACCGCCGCGACGATCTTGTCGTGGATCGGCTTCAGGTCCGCTTTCGGGCCGGCGTATTGGCCCGCGACCAGGTCGTCGGCGCCGGCGGTCACGGCGGTGGACTTGGTCGCGTGCATGGCGACGAGGTTGGCGAAGCCGTGGCCGAGGCCGTGTTCCGATTTCAAGTGTCCGACGATCTTGCCGTGCTTTTGTTCGGGCGCCTTGGCGGCGAGCTTCAGCCACTCGTCCAGAGATTTGCCGGTCTTTTCCTTCATGTTCGCCACCATCGAGGCGGCTTGTTCCTCAGGCGTGGCCATCGGGCGTCTCCTAGGTTCGATCTCCATCGCCCGTGTTATAGCGTGCCGGCGGCCAGCCGCGCTTGGACGTTTGTCCGGTCGTCGACGAGGCGTTGAACCGAGCGCGCCCGGTGCGCGACAGAGATGTGCCGGCAAGGATCGGCGCAACCGCCGGGAGCGGCGCGATGATCGAAGTCGACGGCCTGACTTTTTCCTATGGCGGAGACGCGCCGGCGATCAAGGACGTGTCGTTTTCGATCGCCGAAGGGGAGATTTTCGGCTTCCTCGGTCCCAGCGGCGCCGGAAAGAGCACCACGCAGAAAATTTTGATGCGGCTGCTCAAGGGCTATCAGGGCCGCGTCAGAGTCCTGGGCCGCGCGCTGCAGGATTGGCGCGAGGACTACTTCGAGCAAATCGGCGTCTGCTTCGAGTTTCCCAGCAACTACCGAAAATTCACGGCGCTGGAGAACCTCAAGTTTTTCGCCAGCTTCTACGCCGGCCCGACGGAGTCGCCGCACGCGTTGTTGGCGACCCTCGGCCTCGCGGACGCGGCGGACAAGCGAGTCGAGAAATTCTCCAAGGGCATGCAGATCCGCCTCAACTTGGCGCGGGCGCTGATCAGTCGGCCGGCGCTGTTGTTTCTCGATGAACCGACCGCCGGCTTGGATCCTGGCAACGCGCGCCAGATTCGCCGCCTCATCCGCGACCAGAAGGACCGTGGCGCGACCGTGTTCTTGACGACCCACGACATGACCGTCGCCGACGATCTTTGCGACCGCGTCGGCTTTCTCGTCGACGGCAAGCTGGTGCTCGTGGACGAACCTTATGCGCTGAAGCAGAAGAGCGCGCGCCGCACACTTTCGGTGCGCCACACGGTCGACGGAGAAAGCCGCGCCGCCGAATTCTCGCTCGACGGCTTGGCCGAGAACGCTGGATTTCAGGCGCTGCTTCGCGACGCCCGCCTGGAGACCGTTCACAGCCAGGAACCGACGCTCGAAGAGGTGTTCTTGCAGGTGACCGGCAAGGCGCTGGCATGAATCAGTTCCTGGCCTTCGCGCGCGCCGACCTGACCGTCCTCCACCGCACCGGCTACCTTGCCGCGACGGCGGTGATCGTAGCCCTGCTGATTTTTCTCGGGCTTCAGATCGCGAAACTCGACCTGGCGAGTTTCGCCAACGTCGTCGCCGCCATCGTCGTGATCGCGGTCGTCACCGCGCCGACGATCGTGGCCGGGCTTTTGGTGCTGCTGGAACGCGGGCAGGGTAGTTTCGCCGCCTTGGCCGTGACGCCGGCGACGGCGACCGCGTATGTCGTCGCGCGCACCGCGGTGATCGCCGTAGTCACGGCGGTCGAGATGCTCGTCTTCGTCGTGGTCGCCTACGACGGACCGCTTGGGTTCGCGATTCTCACGTTCGGCGTCTTCGGCGTCGCGGCGATCGCGTGTCTGGCGGCGATCCTCGTGGTCGCGCCGTTCGACGATGTCTTCGCGTTTATCCTGCCGATGGTCGCCGTCGTGTTGTTCTTGAGCGCCCCCGGCCTCGGCGTGCTCACCGGCCTCAACTCGATGTGGTTCGCCTGGCACCCGACGGCGCCGTCTCTGGCGCTGATCGAAGCGGCGTTCGCGCCGGTGTCGATCGGACGGCTCGTGTTCGGCGTCTTGGGCACGGCGGTCTGGACGGCGGCCGGCCTGGTGCTGGCCCGCCGCGCGGTCGCGGTCATGCGGTTGCGCGGAATCTGAGGCGACGGCATGAATCAAACATCCGCGTTCAAGCTCTACCGAAACGTGATCCTGACCGACCTGCGCCAGGTCGCGCGCTCGAGCTTGCTGGCGTTCCTGATCGTTCTGCCGCTCGTCGTCGCGCTGCTGTATCGCTTCGTGATCCCAGATTCCGACGTCGTTCAGACGGCGGTCCGAAACAGCTTGGGGCCTGGCTTGGAGCCGCACCGGGCGGCGCTGGAGGCGCTCGCCGCCGGCATGGAACCGGCGCTGATGGCGATTTTCGTCACCATGGCGCCGGGGCTCGTCGGGTCGGTCTACGGACTCCTGCTGGTCGACGAGCGCGACGCGCGGACGCTCGCGGTGCTGCGCGTGATGCCGATCCGGTTCGCGCACTACTTCGCCGCGCGCCTCGCCGCGCCGGCGGGCTTGGCGATCGTCATGACCGTCGCCGCCTATCCGCTGGCCGGGTTCGCGCCCCTGCCGATCCTCGACGTGGCGCTGATCGCGGCGACCGGGGCGGTGATCGCGCCGATGACCACTCTGGCCATCGTCGCGTTCGCGCCGAACAAGATCGCGGCCCTGGCGATCATGCGGGTCGCCAACGCGGTGCTGGCGCTGCCGGTCCTGGCGCTGTTCGCCGGGCCGCAGCTGCAACGACTCGCCTGGCCGATTCCGAGTTTTTGGCCGATGAAGGCCCTGTGGCTCGCCGCCGAGGGCGCGCCCTACGTCTGGGCGCTCGCGATCGCGGCGGCGATCAGCATGCCCTTGACGATCGCCTTCTACCTCCGTTTCGCGGCCCGGACCGAGGTCTGACGGTCTGGAAACCCGACGTTAACCGCTTGTGCGCCGAATCTGCGTACAGAACGCGAACATGCGAGGCGACATGCGGATACTCGGGATCGATCCTGGCTTGCGCCGGTGCGGCTGGGGCGTGGTGGAGACCGACGGCTGCAAGGTCCGCTGGGTCGCCCACGGCGACGTGCGGCCGCCGACCACCGGCGACATGGCGTCCCGGCTGGCGTTTCTGTTCGCCGGACTCGAGAAGATCCTCGACGAGCACCGCCCGGACGCGGCCGCCGTCGAAGAGACCTTCGTCAACGCCAATCCGGCCTCGGCCTTGAAGCTCGGCCAGGCGCGCGCCGCCTGCCTGATCGCGCCGGCGCGGCGCGGTCTGCCGGTGGCCGAGTACGCCCCCAGCGTCATCAAGAAGGCCGTGGTCGGCAACGGCGCGGCCGAAAAGGCCCAGGTGGCGACGATGATCTCGATCATCTTGCCGGGCGCGAAAGCTGTGGCCGACGCCGCCGACGCCCTCGCCATCGCGATCTGCCACGCGCACCATGCGCCGTCGCGCGGACGCGGCGTGAGGTCGGCTGCATGATCGGAAAACTGAAGGGCGTCGTCGACGCGGTCGGAACCGACGACGTGGTGCTCGACGTCAACGGCGTCGGCTACCTTGTCGCGTGCGGCGCGCGCGCCTTGTCGCGGATGCCGTCGCCGGGAGAGGCGGCGACGCTGCACATCGAGACGATCGTGCGCGAAGACCTCATCCGGCTTTACGGCTTCCTGACCGAAGAAGAACGCGCCTGGTTCGTGCGCCTGACCGACGTGCAGGGCGTCGGCGCCAAGGTGGCGCTGGCGATTCTCGACGTCTTGGGCCCGGGCGAGATCGCCCAGGCGATCGTGAGCGAGGACAAGGCGTCGGTGTCGCGGGCCCAGGGCGTCGGGCCACGGCTGGCGCAACGCATCGTCACCGAGCTGAAAGGCAAGGACGGACCTGCGACGCGCTACGGCGCCCACGCCTCCGGACCGCTCGGCGCGAGCGCCGCGCCGGCGGGCGCCAACGGCGCCGCGGGGCCGGCCGCAACCGGCGACTTCGCGCGCCGCGCCGACGCGGTGTCGGCGCTGATCAACCTCGGACTCGAGCCGAATGAGGCGCGCGCGGCGGTGATGGCGGCCGAAGGCGCGCTCGGCGCCGACGCCGGCCTCGACGCGATTCTCAAATCGGCGCTGAAGGAATTGGGACGGTGAACGCCATGGCCGAATCGACCGGCGACCGCGTCGTCTCCGCCGCCCCCCAGGCCGGCGACGGCCGCGACAAGGCTTTGCGGCCGTTGTCGTTCGCCGATTTCGTCGGCCAGGAAGCCAACGTCGCCAACCTCAAGGTGTTCGTCAAAGCCGCCGCCGCCCGCGGCGAGGCGATGGACCATGTCCTGCTGTCCGGCCCGCCCGGCCTCGGCAAGACGACGCTGGCCCAGATCGTCGCCCGCGAACTCGGCGTCAACTTCCGCTCCACCGCCGCGCCGATCCTCACCAAGCCTGGCGATCTCGCCGCGATTCTGACCAATCTGGAGCCGCGCGACGTTCTGTTCATCGACGAGATTCACCGCCTGAATCCGATCGTCGAAGAGGTGCTCTATCCGGCGCTGGAGGATTTTGAACTCGACCTGATCATCGGCGAGGGGCCGTCGGCGCGGACGCTCAAGATCGACCTCAATCCGTTCACCTTGATCGGCGCAACGACCCGCGCCGGCCTCCTGGCGACGCCGCTGCGCGACCGTTTCGGCGTCCCGGTGCGGCTTGAATTCTACAACGAAGCCGAACTCGCGCGCATCGTCGCGC
>JAJFFL010000081.1 GCA_021776705.1 Alphaproteobacteria bacterium | reverse complement strand
CATCGGCGGCAAGTCGAGTTCGGCAGCGCGCTGGCTGGTCATCGGCAGGCAAATCAGCCCGCGGCCGAAGCGGGCCATGAAGTTGATCGCTTCCGGCGTCGCAAATTGGGCCGGGATGACGAGATCGCCTTCGTTTTCGCGATCTTCGGCGTCGACGAGGATGTACATGCGCCCGTTGCGAGCGTCCTCGATGATGTCTTCGATCGGCGACAGCGGATGGTCGTAATCGCTCAACGCAGCCCTCGTGTGTCCACTTGACGTGCGAGGTAGCGCGCGAACACGTCGGCCTCAAGGTTGATGCGGGCTCCGGGCTGCAACGCGCCCAGCGTGGTCGAGTCGGCGGTGTGCGGTATGATGTTGACCCCGAAGCGGGCTCCGTCGACGTCGTTGACGGTCAAGGACACCCCGTCGACGGCGATGGAGCCTTTGGACGCGATCAGGGGCGCAAGGTCTTCGGGAGCTTCGACCGTGAGCCGCAAGGAGCCATTCTGTTCGCGGCGTTCGACGAGGACTCCGACTGCGTCCACATGTCCTTGGACGATGTGGCCGCCGAACTCGTCGCCAACCCGCAAGGGGCGCTCCAAGTTGATCCGGTCCCCCGCTCGCCAAGCGCCGAGAGTCGTGTGGTCCAGCGTTTCTTGAGAGACGTCGACGGCGTGCCAAGCGCCCTGGCCCGCCCCGCCCTTGTCGACGACAGTCAGGCAGCAACCAGCGTGAGCGATCGACGCGCCGATGGCGATGGTCTCCGCCGCATAAGCGCTTTCGATTTCGAATCGCGCCGCGTCTGAGCCTTGAGCGCGGGCGCGAACTCGGCCGATGTCGGAGACGATGCCGGTGAACATGACTCAGGCCGTCCGCTCGTAGCGTTCCCACAGGTCCGCGCCCAATTCCTCGACCGCCACCCGCGTGAACGTCGGCGCGTGGCTCAGGCCGCCCACACACATCGAGCCGACGCCGGGCCGACCTTCGTGGCCGATCACGAGGGGGGCGCGGAACCACTCGATCCGATCGACGAGGCCAGCTCTCAGAAACGACGCGGCGAGCGCGCCGCCGCCTTCGAGAAACACCGTCGCGACGCCGCGATCTCTCAAAACATCGCACACCCCGGTCGCCGTGAGGCGTCCGTCGGCGGTGTCGCCTTCCACGACGGATACGCCAGTTCCCGCAAAGCGGCCTTGCGTGTCGGCGACCTCGCCGCGGCCGACGATGATCAACACAGGTGACTCATGAGCGGATTTCGCCAAGAGCGTGTCCGCGGATACGCGCCGACGGGTATCGGCGACGACCCGCAAAGGCTGGGCGCCTTCAAATCCCGGCAGGCGCGCGGTCAGCAAGGGATCATCCGCAAGCACCGTGCCGGATCCGACAAGGACGGCGGCGTGCGCCGCGCGCAACTCATGCGCTTTACGCCGCGCCGCCTTGCCGGTGATCCACTTGCTCTCTCCCGACGCCGTGGCGATTCGGCCGTCGAGCGAGGTGGCGAGCTTCAACGTGACCGAAGGGCGCGGGTTCATCCCGAGTCGCCGGAAAGTTTTTCCTCGTCGAGAAACTTCTCGAAATCTCCCACCTCATGGAAATTTCGGTAGACCGAAGCGTAACGGACATAGGCGACCGGATCGAGGTTGGCCAAGGCTTCCATCACAAGCTCGCCGACCGTGTCGGATTTGATCTCGGTCTCACCCATGCTTTCCAAGCGTCGGACAATGCCAGAAATCATCTGTTCGACTTGGTCCGGCTCGACGGCCCGTTTGCGCAACGCGATTTGAACCGATCGGGCGAGCTTGTCGCGATCGAAGGGCGCGCGCTTGCCCGATTTCTTGATGATCGTCAGTTCGCGCAGCTGAATGCGTTCGAACGTCGTGAACCGCGCGCCGCACTTCGGGCAGTGGCGCCGACGGCGGATGGCGTTGGCGTCTTCCGCCGGCCGGGAGTCTTTGACTTGCGAGTCGGGATTTCCGCAGAACGGGCAGCGCATGGTTCAGTCCGTGTAGATCGGATGGCGCCGGGTCAACTCCAGGACCGCGTCGCGTACCGTGGATTCCACCGTCGCGTTTCCTTCCGGCGATTGCACGAGCGCGTCGAGCACCGTCCCCATCAATTCTCCGGTCTTGCGGAATTCGGCCACGCCGAAGCCGCGGGTGGTCGCGGCCGGAGAGCCGACGCGCAGTCCGGACGTCACCATCGGTTTTTCGGGGTCAAAAGGGACGCCGTTCTTGTTGCAGGTGATGAACGCGCGCTCCAGCGCCTGTTCTGCAACATTTCCTTTCAGGCCCTTCGGCCTCAGGTCGATCAACGCCACGTGGGTGTCGGTGCCGCCGGAGACGATGTCGTAGCCGGCCTCCGCCACGGCGGACGCCAACGCCTGGCAATTGGCGACGACCGCGCGGGCGTAGTCCTTGAAGGACGGCTGCAGCGCCTCGCCGAACGCCACCGCCTTGCCGGCGATGACGTGCATCAACGGGCCGCCTTGAAGTCCGGGGAACACGGCGGAATTGATTTTCTTGGCGATGTCGGCGTCGTTGGTCAGCACCATGCCGCCGCGCGGCCCGCGCAAGGTCTTGTGCGTGGTCGTGGTCACGACATGCGCGTGCGGCAACGGACTGGGGTGGGCGCCGCCGGCCACGAGGCCCGCGAAGTGAGCCATGTCGACCATGAAGTGGGCGCCAACTTCGTCCGCAACGGATCGGAACGCGGCGAAGTCGATGACGCGCGGATACGCGGAACCGCCGGCGATGATCAGCTTCGGCCGCACTTTCTTGGCGATGTCGCGCACTTCGTCCATGTCGATGCGGGCGTTGTCGCGGCGGACACCGTAGTGATGCGCCTCAAACCACTTCCCGGATAGGTTCGGCGGCGCGCCGTGCGTCAAATGACCTCCGGCGTCGAGGCTAAGCCCCAAAGTCGCGTCGCCCGGTTTCAGCAACGCGAGCAGCACCGCTTGATTTGCCTGACTGCCGGAATGAGGTTGGACGTTCGCGAATTCGGCGTCGAAGAGCCGTTTCGCCCGGTCGCGCGCGAGTTCCTCGACCACGTCGACATGTTCGCAGCCGCCGTAATAGCGCCGTCCCGGGTAGCCTTCGGCATATTTGTTGGTGAGCGCCGTGCCCTGCGCGTCACGCACCGCGCGGCTGACGATGTTCTCGGACGCGATCAATTCGATTTGATCGAACTGGCGCCGCGTTTCATCTCGAACCGCGGTGAAAACCTCGGCGTCGGATGCCTCCAAATCACGTTCGAAAAAGGCGCCGCCAAGCGTCGCGCCCGCCGATTTGCTCATGCTGTTCTCCTGAAACGCGCTCTTACTATCGACGGACCGTCGCCATGATCAAGCGCGCGCCGGGTCGGACTCGCGCGATTCCCTCCACAATCGCCGACGTATTGAGCCAAGGAACTCAGATCAATTTAGCTCAAAAGGTTCATCGGGGATTTGTATTGACGCCAATGGTCACTTGTGTTCCGACACGATCTCTTGAGAAAATGAGGCTTCGAATCGAATACCGGAGCCCGAACTGCGGGTCAGGAACTTGATATGGCTGAAACAATTGATGATAACGGCATCCGCCGTGAAGACGTCATGCGCATGACTGCAGATATCGTCGCATCGTTCTTGAGCAACAACACGATCCCGACCGAGTCCGTTCCTGCGATCATTCGCGACGTCCATAAAACCATGTCGGGATTGACGGCGGACACGCCGGATCTCGCGCCGTCCAAACAAAAACCTGCGGTCTCGGTCGCCAAGTCCGTCACCGACGAATTCATCATCTGTCTGGAAGACGGCAAGAAGCTGAAAATGCTGAAGCGCTACTTGCGCACGAATTTCGACATGACACCCGACGACTATCGTCACAAATGGAAGCTGCCGAGCGATTATCCGATGGTCGCGCCGGCGTACGCCAAGAAGCGCTCCGACTACGCGAAAAAGATCGGCCTCGGCCGCGGCGGCCGAAAGCGCTAGGCGCGTCAGACTTGGCGGCCGCCTCGGGTTCCGTGCGCGGTCGCTTCCATTTGCGCCGCCACAAGCCGCGCCAATTTGCGCAACGCAATGCGTTCGATCAGCGCCTTGGCGCCTCGCGCCGGACCGGTCGCGGCCGCTTCAAGGCCGGTTTCGGCGTCGATCGCAGAAGCGCGCATCACGTCGCCCAACACGGCGAACTCCACGAACACCTCTCGGCCGGCGAGGACCTCCAGCGGCGCGGCCGACGTCACGCGGCGGCGATCCGGGCCATGTGATGGCGGGCCCAAAGTTCGTCCAGCGCCCGCACCAAATCGTGCATCATTTCGTCCGTGTGCAACGGCGACGGTGTAAAACGAAGGCGCTCCTCGCCCCTGGGAACAGTCGGATAATTGATCGGTTGGACGTAGATGCCGTATTCGGCGAGAAGCGCGTCGCAAATCGCTTTGCAGCAGCGCGGATCGCCAATCTTGACGGGCACGATGTGGGTGTCCGACGGCATGACCGGAAAACCCGCTCTGCGCAGCAACGCCTTTAGCTTCGCCGCGCGTTCTTGGTGGCGGGCGCGCAGCTCCGGACGCGCCCGCAAATGGCGGACGCTGGCCAAGGCCCCGGCGGCGAGCGCCGGCGCCAAAGAAGTCGTGAAAATGAAGCCCGGGGCCCAACATCGCACAGCGTCGACGATGCCGGCGTCGGCCGCGATGTAGCCGCCCATGACCCCGAACGCTTTGCCCAGTGTTCCTTCGATGATGTCGATCCGGTGCGCCGCCCCGTCCCGTTCGGACACGCCGCCGCCCTGGTCTCCATAGAGCCCCACGGCATGAACTTCATCGAGGTAGGTCATGGCGCCGTACTTGTCCGCGAGATCACAGATCTCGTGGATGGGAGCGATGTCGCCGTCCATAGAGTAGACGGATTCAAACGCGATCAATTTCGGCGCGTTCGGGTCGTCCGCCTTCAACAGCTGCTCGAGGTGATCGAGATCGTTGTGACGCCAAATTCTTTTTTCGCAGCGCGCCGATCGAATCCCCGCGATCATCGACGCGTGATTGAGGGAGTCCGAATAGACGATGACGCCGGGCAGCACTTTCGAGAGAACGCCGAGCGTGGCTTCGTTGGAGATATAGCCTGAAGTGAAGAGCAGGCCCGACTGCTTGCCGTGCAAGTCGGCGAGTTCGCGCTCCAAGTCGACGTGGTACCAGGTAGTGCCCGAAATGTTGCGAGTGCCGCCGGCCCCTGCCCCGGCTTCGTCGGCCGCCGTGTGCATGGCGCTGAGGACGACCTCGCTTTGGCCCATGCCGACATAGTCGTTTGAACACCAAACGACGACATCACGTTCGCCGTCGGGGCCACGCCAGCGGGCGATCGGAAATTCGCCTCGGCGGCGCTTTAATTCAGCGAAGACTCGATAGCGGTCTTCCGCCCGAACCGCGTCCACGGCTTGGCGAAACCGCGCTTTGTAATCCATGCCGTAACACGGCGAAATCGCCGCACCCCAACTGTGAAAACTGTTCAGGGGGAATTATAGACAGGATTTGGACGGGAAAATCAGCCCCCCGGCGCGGCCGTGGCGCGCGGCCCAGCGTCGCAAGCGGGCTTGGGGATATTAGAGACGGAAGCGGATGTGGTCGTCCCAAAAGCGCTCCATGCGCATCAGGGCGTTGTTTGACTCCGCCAGCGTCGCGGCGTCCAGCTGGGCGACCGGTTCGAGCGACTTCATGTGGCGGCTGAACAGCTTTTCGAGGAGATCCCGAACCGCGCAGCCGGATTCGGTCAGCTTGACCCGCACTGCACGGCGATCTTCCCGCGAACGCTCGTGGTGGATGTAGCCGGAATCCACGAGTTTCTTGAGGTTGTAAGAAACGTTCGAACCCAAGTAGTGGCCGCGAGTCCGCAGCTCGCCGGCCGTCAGTTCATCGTCGCCGATGTTGAAGATCAGCAACGCCTGCACGGAATTCACGTCCCCGCGCCCATGACGGTCGAGTTCGTCCTTGATCACGTCCAGCAATTGCCGGTGAAGCCGCTCGACGATGCGAAGCGCGCGCAGGTACTCCACCTCAAGGTTGTCGCCGGATTCGTGAGCTTCGACGCTCTTGGCCGCTTCCATGGTTCTTCTTCCACGCTTGTTCACCCAACACGCGGGAAGATGCACACAAAGTTCTAAGTTCCATTTAAGGAGATCTTACGAATTCGTATCGGTTTGCTTTAACTCTTTGTTTGCCATGAACCCGACAACAACTCAAATATACCTGAGAAGTCCTTGGAGCCGCCACCCAGGACATCGAAGAGCGCGAAAAGAGCTTCCGCCTGCGCGCCAAGCGGAGTCGACGCTCCGGTCGCGGCGGCGGCGTCTTGGGCGAGTTTCAGGTCCTTGAGCATCATCGCCACGGCGAACCCAGGCGCATAGCCGCGGTTTGCCGGACTTCCCGGAACCGGGCCAGGCACCGGGCAATAGCTCGTCATCGACCAGCATTGTCCGGAAGCCTTGGACGCGATGTCGAAAAACCTTTGCCGATCCAGACCGAGCCGGTCGGCGAGCGCAAAGGCTTCCGCCGTGCCGATCATTGAGATGCCGAGCAACATGTTGTTGCAGATTTTCGCGGCTTGGCCGGCGCCGGCTGAGCCGGCATGGATCACGGCTTTTCCCATCGCTTTCAAAAACGGATCGGCCGCCGCAAAACCTTTCTCCGAGCCGCCGACCATGAACGTCAACGTGCCGCCCTCGGCCGCCGCAACGCCCCCGGAAACCGGGGCGTCCACCACTTCGAAGTCGGCGTCTGCGGCGATCTTGTTCACCGCCCGCGCGGAGTCGACGTCAATGGTCGAGCAGTCCATCAAGATCGCACCAGAATTGGCAGAGGCGATGATTCCGTTTTCGTCGCCGTAGACGGATCGGACGTGCCGGCCCGCCGGCAGCATCGAGACAATTGCGTCGGCGCCGCTCACCGCCTCGTGGACGGACGCGGCCGGCGCGCAACCGCCCTTGACGGCGCGCGCGCGAGCGTCCTCGGACAAATCGAAAGCGGCGACCTGGTGGCCGGCCTTGACGAGGTTCAACGCCATGGGGCCGCCCATGTTGCCGAGACCGATGAACGCGACGCGGGCCATGGCGGCCTCCTTTGAGATTGCTCAGGCGACTTCCTTGACGATGAAATCAATCGGCGGCGCGCCCTCGGCCGCGAAGTACCTGTCGATCGCGGCGTCGCGGACGCCTTCCAACGCCGGCGGCGACCACGATGGAGCGTTGTCCTTGTCGAGAATCACGGCGCGAACGCCTTCGTAAAAATCGGGATCGTCGAGACAGCGCACAGAAAGCGCGAGTTCTCGCCGCAGACAGGATTCAAACTCCATGTCGCGGCCCTCGCGGATCGCCCGCAGCGTCAGCTTCAGAGACGTCGGCGACTTGGTCCGCAAGATCTGCGCCTGCTTGGCGGCCCATTCTTCTTTGGTTTCGTCCAGGGACGCTAGGATCGCTTCAACCGTGTCGCCGGCGAAGTGATGATCGACAGCCGGCCGCAGGTCGCCGATCAGGGTGTCGCCCGGCG
>JAJFFL010000009.1 GCA_021776705.1 Alphaproteobacteria bacterium | reverse complement strand
GCCGACGGCCGCGCCGCCGCGAGCTACGATTATCTGCGTGCGAACCGACCCCTCAACTGAGAGACTTGCGCTGACATGACGACACCCGGACCCGCATCAAGGCCCGCGCCGTGACCGGCGACGCGACGATCGGCGAACTTTGGACGCAACTGATCGATACCTGGCGCTGGGACTCGCCGCTCTCGGTGTTCATCGCGATCGTCCTCGGCAGCTTCGCCGCCGGCCACGTCGTCAAGGTCATCACGCCGCTGCGGGCGCGGGCGTGGCTGTTCGCTATTTTCTACAAGACCGTTCCCGGGTTCGCCGCGACCGTCGGCGTCTTGCTGCTGCTGTGTCTGGCGACGTTGCAGGCTCTTCCCGAAGTGCTGCCGGAAAGCTGGCTGGCGCCGCTCACCGCCGGCGAGGCCGGCGTCCGCCATCTGCTGATCTGGGGTCTGACTATAACGGCCGGCGGCTTCATCGCCTCGTTCGTCTTCGGCAGCATCGTCGCCTTGAACCACTACGACTTGATGCGGATCGAGGCGCGGCGCTCGAAACGTTGAGCGACAACGCGCGGCCTGCCCGCGGAGGCTCAGACGCGACGGCCGACCCTTGGGCCTACGCCGAGGCCGTCGCCGCCGCCGACGCCAGCGCCGCGGCCGTCGCCGGCTGGCTGTGGCCGAGCGCGCCGTCGTTGGCCGCCGACGCCGCCACGACGCCGCGCGCGCGGTCGAACATCGCTTCCGCGTACCACATCGTGTTCGAGCCGTTGTGCCAGCCGGTCCCCTCGCTGCGGACAACGTTGCCGAGCGCGTAGTCGCCGCCGAACGGCGGGGTCTGGATCGCATCCCAGCCGGCGGCGCTGACGAGGTCCGTCCGGTCGCGCTGCGCCTCCAGGAAGGTCAGGAGATCGGCGAGGCTCATGTGAACGCGCCCGGCGGGGCCGAGAACGGCGGGGTTGTCGGCGCGCCCTGCCCCCGGCGGGTGCGGCGCGCGGCGGCGTCCGAGTCCGAGGTTGGCGAACAGCCCCTTGGTGTGGCCGACCGGCTGGTCCAGCGCGCCGGGCGTCCCAGGCGCGCCGAAACCAGCGGTCGACATGCCGAGCGGATCGAACAAGCGCTCGCGGATGATCTGCTCCCACGGCGCGCCGAGTCGCGTCTCCAGGATCGTGCCCGCGAGGATGAAGCCGGAATTGGAATACAAGAACGTCTCTTCCTTCGGCCCGACCGGCTCCATCGTCAGCACCGTGCGGGCGTGGTCGAGCCGCGTCTCGCGCGGGTCGTCCTCAAGCACCGGGTACGCCATCAACGTCAACGTCGGCGGATTCGCCGGCAAACCGGCGCGGTGGCACAGAAGGTGGCGCAACGTGACGTCGCGGTAGGCGTTGCGCATCTCCGGCACGTCGCCGCCGAAGACGTCGCCGACGCGCGTGTCCCAGGTCACGTCTCCGGCGTCGACGGCGCGCGCGACCAGCGTCGCGGTCATCCACTTGGTGATCGAGCCGAGATGCCAGATGTCGTCGGTGGTGACCTCCGCCTTCTCCCCCGCCTGCCGCACGCCGACGGCGAACGCGGGCGCGCCGCCGGGCCCGCGCGCCGCGGCGGCGAGCGCCGGGGACCCGGCCCGAGCGCGCAGTTCGTCGAGGCTCTCCGCCGTCAACGCCGGCGGCGCGGCGACGGCGAGGGCGTCGAAATCCGGATTTCGCGTCAGCGACAGGTCGATCGGGCGGCCTTGCGTGAACGTGCCCTGGAGAGTGTCCGGGCCGGTCAGCCGCAGATCCAACGCGGCGCGGATCGACGGGTAGCGGGCGGTCAAGCGGCCGGCGTCGATCTTGGCGGTCTCGGCGGCGATCGGCGCGCCGCCCTGGTCGAGCGAATACAACGTCGCCGTCACGCCGCCGTCGCCGCGCGCGACCTCCAGCTTCAGCCGCAGGCCGGGGCCGCCGACCGGCAGGACGCCGCCCCAAACGCCTTCGACGCCGCCCTCGGCCGAGTCCGCGTCCTGCGCCCCCGCCGACCGCGCCGCCGCCGCGGCGCCGAGGCCGCCGATCAACACCGTGCGTCGTTGCATCAGTCTCTCCGTGATCGCCCGGGCGTGAGCCTGCGGGGGCCGCGGCGGTCCGGCAACCGGGACGCGGACGTTCAGCGTCCCGCCACCTCGGCGACGAACGCCGCGATCGCGTCGAGCGCCGCCGGGTCGAAGGTGGTTTCGATTTGCCCGTACTCGGCGACGGCGCCGGTGTCGGCGGGCTGCATCAGATGGTTGAGGCCGTCGAGGACGACGACACGCGACGTCGGGTCGCCGCCCTGGTCGATCAACGCCCGCATCGGTTCGGCGTTCTGATGCGGCGGGACTTGCAAGTCCTTCGAACCGAACAGCGCCAGGACCGGGCCGCCGAAGGCGGCGAGCGGGGCCGTCAGATCCGTCTGCAGCGCGTGCCGCATCCACGCCGAACACGCCTGACCGGCATGCGCTTCGGCCATCTCGGCCGTGATGCCGGCCGCGGTGAGGCGCGCCGTCGCTTCGGCCGGGCAACTGTCGGCGTCGGCTGTCGCGGCGACTTCGAGGATCGCCGCTTGCACGGCGGCGTCGGCCTCCTGGGCGGCGGCGTCGGCGCCGGAGACGGCGCGCAACAGCCGGCCTTGTTCGATCAGCAAATCCTTGAACGGCACGGCGACGCCGGCGACGAGCACCAGGAACGCCGTGTCTTCGGTCTGCGCCGCCATCGGGCCGGTCGTGGCGCCTTCGGAATGTCCGACGAATCCGGTGCGGGCGGCGTCCACCTCGGGACGCGCCTTGAGCCACGCCATGGCGGCCGCGGCGTCGGAGGCGATGCCCTCCATCGTCAGGCCGTCGGTCGGCCCGACGGACTCGGCGACGCCGCGGTCGTCATAGCGCAGCACGGCGACTCCGTTCCGCGCCAAGTGGTCGGCGAGCACCAGGAACGGCTCATGGCCGAGCAACTCTTCGTTGCGGTTCTGGCCGCCCGAGCCCGAGAGCAAGACGACGCCCGGGAACGGCCCCTCGCCTTCCGGCACGAACAATTCGCCCGCCAGAGCGACGCCGGCGGCGGCGGGATTCGCGATCGAAGCCGAGACCGCGGCATAGGGGAACGGCGGCTCCGGGGTTTGAGGCCGCCGCAGGGCGGCCTCTTTGTCGGGTTCGGCGCGGGCGAGCGCGATGTCGATGTCGAGCCCGCCTTGGCGGAAGACGCCGGCGAGCGCGTCGCCGTCGCGCGACAGCTCCATCTCCAGACCCATCGCCGGCGTCTTCACCGTCAAGACGCCGTCGGCGTAGCGGGTCTCGGCCATTGGAATTCCCATCGCGCCCTGGTCGGGACTGTCCAATGTCGAGGACAGGGCGCCGTCCTCGTGCGTGACGTGCAGCCCGATATTGAGTTGGGCGCCGTTGGGCAGGACGAGCACGCCGGTCCAGTCGCCGACCACGTCGTCCTGCGCCGCCGCCGGCGCGCCTGCCATGGTGGCGAACGCCGCGGCGGTGAGCGCGGTGATGATGCGACGATACATTCGAATACCTCCTAATTAGCCAAATCACGAATATCCAGTTCACCGCCGATCGTCAACGCCGGGCCCGCGACGCGGTTGCGAAACTTCTGCACTTGAAAATCATTTGCAGCTTTTAGCGGTCTCGGGTAAATGCGAACCATTCGCAATAACGGCGGCGTGGAGACAGCATGACTCAGTTGGACGGCCTTGCGCGGCGAGCGCTCGTCACCGGGGTGTGCGCGGCGGCGCTGGCGGGCGCGGCGGCGGCGGCGGACGACGACTCCGCGGCCCCGGGACGGGAACGGATCGTCGTCGTCGGCCAGGCCGCCGACGTCGCCGACATCGCCGGCTCCGCCGATCTCATCGACGCCGAAGAGCTGCAGGTGCACGCCTACGAGGACATCTTGCGGGTCCTGCGCGTCGTGCCCGGGGTCAACATCCAGGAGGAAGACGGCTTCGGCCTGCGCCCCAACATCGGTCTGCGCGGCGCCGGGATCGACCGCTCGCAGAAAATTACGCTGATGGAGGACGGCGTGCTCGCCGCGCCGGCCCCCTACGCCGCGCCGGAGGCCTACTACTTTCCACATGTCGGCCGCATGCAGGCGGTCGAAGTCGTCAAGGGCGCCGGCGCGATCAAGTACGGCCCGCGCACCCAGGGCGGCTCGATCAACCTGATCTCGACCGCCGTGCCCGACACCTTCCGCGCCCTCGCCGACGTGCGCGTCGGCGACCACGACAGCTTCCGCGCGCACGCGTTCGCCGGCGGCGAAATCGCCGCCGCCGGCGGCTGGGCGCTCGACGGCCTCGCCGAAACCTACCAATCCACGTCGAGCGGCTTCAAAAATCTCGACAACGGCGGCGACACCGGCTTCGACATCGAGGACTACGTCGGCAAGCTGCGGCTGCGCTCGACGCAGGGACTCGATCAGGCGTTCGAGTTGAAACTTCAGTACTCAGACGAACTGTCGAACGAAACCTATCTCGGCCTCACCGACGCCGACTTCGCGGCGACGCCGTTTCGGCGCTACGCGGCGAGCCAGCTCGATCAACTGGACGCCGAACATTCGGAGATTTCCGGCGGCTGGTTCGCCGATTTCGACAACGGCCTCGACGTCGGCGTCGTCGTCTACCGCACCGACTTCGCGCGCGACTGGTTCAAGATCGACAAGGTGAACCCGGCCGGCACGGCGGCCGATTCGGGCGGCGCGGGCGTGTCGATCTCGGCCGTGCTCGACGACCCGGGCGCCGACGCCGCCGCCTTTGAGATCCTGCGCGGGGCGCCGGGATTCGTCTCCGCCGACGGCGCCGTGCTGTTGAAGCACAACAACCGCGACTACTACGCCCAGGGCGTCCAGGCCGTGCTCGGCTACGCCACGACCTTCGCCGGCGCCGCGCACGATCTTGACGTCGGCGTGCGCGTCCACCGCGACGAAATGGACCGCTTCCAGTGGTACGAACGCTTCCGGGTCGACAACGGGACCCTGGTGCGGACCGGCGCCGACACGCCGGGCACGGAGTCCAACCGCGTCGACAGCGCCGACGCCGTCGCCGTTTACGTCCAGGACACGATCACGATTGGCCGCTGGACCGTCACCCCGGGCGTGCGATTCGAGACCGTGGATCTCAGGCGCGAAAATTTTGGCGGCGGCGACCCGGCGCGCACCGGCGCCGGCCTGGCGGTCGTCGACAACAGCGTCGACGCGTTGGTGCCGGGAATCGGCGCCGTTTACGACTTCGACGCCGGCTGGTCGGCGTTCGCCGGGGTGCGCAAGGGTTTCGCGCCGCCGGCGCCGGGCCGCGCCGGCGCCGAGCCGGAGGAAGCGACGAACTGGGAGGCCGGCGTGCGCTGGTCCGACGCCCTCGCCCGCGTCGAGGCCGTCGCCTTCTACAACGCCTATTCCAACATCCTCGGCTCCTGCACCGCCTCGACCGGCGGCGGCTGCGACATCGGAGCTCAATTCGACGGCGGCGAGGTCGACGTGACGGGCCTTGAGCTGTCGGGCGGCGTCGACGTCGCGCGATTCGCCGACTTGCCGGTGTCGCTGCCCGTGAGCTTCGCCTACACGTACACCTCGGCCGAGTTTCAAAACGCGTTCGAGAGCGAGTTCGAGCCCTGGGGGTCGGTCGCCGTCGGCGACGAACTCCCCTACATCCCGAATCATCAGCTGTCGGCGCGGTTCGGCGTCGAAACCGACCGCTGGGGCGGCGACGTGGCGGTCTCCTACGTCGACGCGGTGCGCGCGGTCGCCGGCCAGGGCGCGATTCCCCCGGATCAGAAAATCGAGGACCACGTCGTCACCGACATGTCCGCCTTCGTGGTCCCGCGCGACGGCGTCCGGCTGACGGCGGCGGTGCGCAACGTCTTCGACGACACCTACGCCGTCGCCCGCCGGCCCGCCGGCCTGCGCCCGGGCCTGCCGCGCACGGTCCTGTTCGGCGTCACCTTGGACTACTGAGGCGCCCCGGCCGCCGCATTCTCTCCCCGACGGCGTGCTAGTCAGCCGCCGTCGGGGAGGACGCCATGATCACTCTCGTGCGGTCGGTCTTGATCGCGGCGCGTTGGCCTCTGGCCGCTCTCGCTTTCCTTGTCGCCTTCAACGCCAAAGCCGGGGCCGCGGACGCCACGCCGGCGGCGTTTCCGACCTGCGTGACGTTGACGTTAACGTAAGCTTGCGCTACATCGCGCCGCAGCACGCGACGGGCCGGGAATCCTTCGCTATGTTGCCGTCCGACACCGTCCTTTCGGGGCGGCCCACCTTGATATTCGAACCCGCCGACAACGCCGGAGACGCCGCATGAAAGTCCTCGTGCCCGTGAAACGGGTGATCGACTACAACGTCAAAGCCCGGGTGAAGCCGGACCAGACGGGCGTCGACCTCGCCAACGTCAAAATGTCGATGAATCCGTTCTGCGAGATCGCGGTCGAAGAGGCCGTGCGCATGAAGGAGAACGGCGTCGCCGACGAAGTCGTGGCGGTGTCGATCGGACCGGAAAAGGCGCAGGAGCAATTGCGCCAAGCCCTCGCCATGGGCGCCGACCGGGCGATCCTGGTGAAGACCGACGCGCCGGTCGAGCCGCTGGCGGTGGCCAAAATCCTCAAGGCGATCGTCGAGCAGGAAGGCCCGGAGCTGGTCATCCTCGGCAAGCAGGCGATCGACGACGACTCCAACCAGACCGGCCAAATGCTCGCCGCCCTGCTCGGCTGGCCGCAAGGCACGTTCGCCTCGAAAGTCGAAAAGGACGGCGCCGCGGTCAAGGTCACGCGCGAGATCGACGGCGGTCTGCAGACCGTGGCGCTCGAAGCGCCGGCGGTCGTGACGACGGACCTGCGCCTCAACGAGCCGCGCTACGCGTCGCTGCCGAACATCATGAAGGCCAAGAAGAAGCCGCTCGACGTCAAGGAGCCAGGCGATTTCGGCGTCGACATCACGCCGCGGCTGTCGGTGGTGAAAGTCGCCGAGCCGCCGAAACGCGAGGCCGGCGTCAAGGTCGAATCCGTCGCCGAGCTTGTCTCGAAATTGAAATCCGAAGCGGGGGTGCTGTGATGGCCGTTCTCGTCATCGCCGAACACGACAACGCGACCTTGTCCGACGCCACCGCCAAAGTGGTTTCCGCGGCGACGAAGATCGGCGGCGACGTCGACGTGCTGGTCGCCGGCAAGGGCGCCGGCGGCGTCGCGGAGGCCGCGGCCAAGATCGAAGGCGTGCGCAAGGTCCTGCACGCCGACGGCGACGCGCTCGAACACCGGTTGGCGGAAGCCCTGGAAGCGTTGATCGTGCCCTTGATGGACGGCTACGACGCGATGCTCGCGGCGGCGTCGACGACGGGCAAGAATTTCGCCCCGCGGGTGGCGGCCAAGCTCGACGTCATGCAGATCTCCGAAATCGTCGCGGTCGAGGCGCCGGACACGTTCGTGCGCCCGATCTACGCCGGCAACGCGTTCATGACCGTCACCTCGTCGGACGCCAAGAAAATCATCACGGTGCGGACCACGACCTTCGCCGCGGCCGGCGACGGCGGCTCGGCGAGCGTCGAGACGATCGATCCGCCCGCCGGGCCGACGAAGTCCTCGTTCGTCGGCGAAGAGCTGTCCAAGTCGGACCGGCCCGACCTCGGGGCCGCCAAGATCGTTGTCTCCGGCGGCCGCGCGCTGCAGTCCTCGGAAAACTTCGAGAAGCTGATCGAACCCCTCGCCGATCAGCTCGGCGCCGCGGTCGGCGCGAGCCGCGCCGCCGTCGACGCCGGCTACATCTCCAACAACCACCAAGTCGGCCAGACCGGCAAGATCGTCGCCCCGGAGCTCTACATCGCCATCGGCATCTCCGGCGCGATCCAGCATCTCGCCGGGATGAAGGACTCCAAGGTCATCGTCGCCATCAACAAGGACGAGGACGCGCCGATCTTCCAGGTCGCCGACTACGGCCTCGTCGCCGACCTCTACAAGGCGATCCCGGAGCTGCAGGACGAACTCGCCAAGGTCGGCTTCGCCAAGGTCTAGCCGCGCTTCACGGCGTTTCCGGCAAGGCGTCGACGAACAGGCGCACGATCGCGGCGTAGTCGTTCTCGTCGAGTTCCGGCGAGCCGAAAATGCGTCGCTTCATCTGACCCAAGAGGTCGACGCCGCCGCCGGTCGGCGGCTGCGCCGCGACGACCAGGTCGAGGTGGGGAACGACCACCATGAAGTGGCCGCGCGCGCCGCTGGATCCATAGTACGGCATCATGTCGCCAAGGCTGGGAAAGCGCGAAGCGACGTCGCGCTCGACCCACCACAGATAGCCGTAGTCGTCGAAGCCGGTGTAGCGGCCCTCCGGCCAACCGATCTGCGTCTCGACGCCGTCGACGCTCTCCAACACCCAGTTCCGCGCCACGACCTGATCGCCGCCCCAGGCGCCGCAGCCGAGATACAAAAGCCCATAGCGCGCGAAGTCTCGCGTCGAGATCTTGAAGATGTAGGCGGCGTGTCGCGACAGGTCGCCGACCGCCTTGGCCGCAAGATGCTCACGGCGCAGATAGGTCACGTGCTTGGCGCGATAGTCCTGCATGCCGATCGGCCCGGCGATCTTGTCTGCGAATTGCTTGCCGATCGGCGTCCCGCCCGCGTCCTCGACGATCGTGCCGAGGGCGTTGAAATCCCAGTTGTTGTAGAACCAAACGCCCGCCGGATTCGCCTCTGGGTCTCGCGGTATCGCGGCGAGGATGCCGCGAATGTTTTTCCAGCCTCCGTGCTCGTACAGCGCCGGATGATAGATTCCCGACCGCGCCAAAAGCAGGTCGCGAAGCGTCACCGTGCGTTCGCCCGGCGTAAGCGCCGGGTCGTCGTCGTCGACGCCGAGATCGACGAGCGTCGCGTCGAGCGACAAGTCGCCGGCCTCGACCAGCTTTCCAACCAGCGAATTCAGCAGCGCCTTGCGCACCGACTGCGCGAGATACGGCCGATCGACCTTGCCCCAGGCGGCGATCACGCGGCCGCGGTGCAGCACGACCAGGGCGGCGGCGCCGCTGTCGTCGAAAACGGCGCGCGCTTGCGCGAGCTTCTCGGCGTCCCACCCGGTCGCCTCGCCCGCGCCGCGTTCGATGGCGTCGGGATAGACGTCGACGGTTCCGCAGGCGGGCCAGTCCTGGGCGGCGGCGGCGCTTGAGGCGAGAGCGGCGAAAATGGCGGCGGTTGCACGTATCATCGGGCGGGACTCCTCGTTTCGACCGAGTCCACGCTAGCCGGGCGGTCGACGGCGCGCCCGCCAAAGCCTGTCCGGAATCATGATTCCAGACCGGATTCCTCGCGATATTGGGACGGCGTCACGCCGACGTGGGTCTTGAAGGCGTCGTGAAACGCCGAGCGCGACTTGAACCCGGCGAGCAGGCCCACCGCCTCGACCGAGGTTCGGCGTTCCTCGGGATCGCGCAACAGCCGCTGCGCTTCCTTCACCCGCCGCCGGGCGACGAACGTCGAGAAGCTGACGCCGGCGATTCCGTTCACTGCGGCGGAGAGGGATTCCGGCCGCACGCCGAGCCGCGCGGCGGCGTCGCCCAATCTCAGCTTCGGATCGCGGAACACGGCGACAGATTCGAACCAGGCGACGAACTGCGCGAAGAGATCGCGGTCGGGGTCGCCGCCGGCGTCGGAAAACAACCGCCGTCCGCGGGGGTGGATCACCGCGGCGAGCGCCAGCATCAGCAGCGCGGCGATGACCAGAGGAACCAGATCGCGGGCCCAGTCGCCGCCGAAGCTGCGGAACACCTGAGCGTCGTGCACCTCGGTCATGGCCGAGATCACGGCGACCGAGACCCGCGCGCGCTTGACCGGCGCGCCGTCCCGGCCGCGGCGCCAGACGACGAACGCGGCGAGCGTGAAAGCCCACTGCGCCGGCAGCAGATACGGCATTTTCAGCCAGGCGCCCGCGGCCGGGCCGGCGAACACCGCGGCGAGCAGAACCACCGGCGACGGCAAATAGATCGCGCGGGGGGCCGGCCGGCCGCGCACGCAGCGCCATACGACGTCAAGCAGGACTGAACCGGACAGCAACGCCAACACCACGTCGGTGGTGCGGATGAGCCGCGTGTCGGGCAGCGCCCCGGCGTGCTCCCAGCCGACCTGCAAGGCCGCCGCGCCGGCGAGCGCGG
>JAJFFL010000080.1 GCA_021776705.1 Alphaproteobacteria bacterium | reverse complement strand
GGCGGCGCCCCGGGGGGGGGGGTGCGGGGCGCCCCCCCCGCCCGGCCCCCCCGCCGCGGGCGGGGCCCCGCCCCCCCGCGGCCCGATTTCGGTGGTCAAGCTTTCGAGCAACGTGAACGACAGATCGCTGTCGAGCGCGGTCGCCATCACGGACTCCGCCGTCGCGCGGGCGTCGTCCGGAATCTCGAACCTGTCGGGGTCGTCTTGCGCGACGGCGCTGACCGCCAGGGCCGCGGCCGCGGCGGCGGCGCTGAATGCTGTCTTCATCGGGTTTCCCTCCGGCAATTCGTCGCCGGAAAGCTAGACGGCCGGCCGGCGCCCGCCAAGCGCGCGACGCCGCGCCGGCGTCGGGAAGCGTTGAGCGGCGGGCGGCGAGCGACTAGAAGGCGTGCATCGCAACCGAGCCGAGCCGCCGCCAATGACCGTGATCGCCGTCCAGATGGACCCGCTGAAGGGCCTCAACCCGAAAAGCGACACGTCCCTCGCCCTCGCCGCGGAAGCCGCCGCCCGCGGCCATGAGGTGTTCACCTATCAGCCGCACGAGCTGTCGTGGATCTCCGGCGAGGTGTTTGCGCCGTTGCGCCGGCTCGACCACGCGGCGCTCACCGACGGCAAGCCGGCCGAGGGCGCGCCGGCGCGGCGCGCCTTGTCCGACGTCGACGCGGTCCTGATCCGCCAGGACCCGCCCTACGACATGGCTTATCACGCCAACACGTTTCTGCTCGAGGCGGCGGCGCGGCGCACGCTGGTTCTCAACGATCCCCGCGCCATCCGCAACGTCCAGGAAAAGCTTTCGGCGCTGAGTTTCGCGCATCTGATGCCGGCGACCTACGTCGGCCGCGACGTCGACGAGATCCATGCCTTTGCCGAGCGCTTCGGCGAGGTGGTGTTGAAGCCGGTCTCGCTGTTCGGCGGCGAGGGCGTGACGCGCGCCAAGGCCGGCACGGACGACCTGGCCGCGAAGGCGGCGACGCTCCTCGACAAGGGCGTCGAGCCGATTTTGGCGCAAGAGTTTCTGCCCAAGGTGGCCACAACCGACAAGCGGGTGATGTTTCTCGAAGGCGACGTCGTCGGCGCGGTCGGACGAATTCCGCCGCACGGCGGCTTCATCGCCAACATCCATTCCGGCGGCCGCGCCGTGCTCTCCGAGTTGACGCCGCGCGAGCGCGAGGTCTGCGCCGAGGTCGGCGCGCAGCTGAAGGCCTGGGACGTGTTCTTCGCCGGCATCGATCTGATCGACGAGCGCCTTTCGGAGATCAACGTCACGTCGCCGACCCTGGTGATGGAGCTGCGCGGCGTCGGCGGCCCAGACGTGGCGAAACTGTTTTGGGACGCGGCCGACGCCCGCCTGGCCGCGCGGCCGTGAGCGTATCGCCCGCCTACGGCGCGCACGCGCCCAACGCGTTTCAGCGCGCGTGCATCGATTTCACGCGCGCCGCGCCGGCGGGCGGGCTGATCCGGACCGCCGCGTCCGCCGTCTACCGCGCGGCCCTCGCCGCCGGCGGCGGCGTGTTCGACGTCGACACCTACGGGCGGCGCTTTCGGTTTCACCCGCGCGACAACCTGGCGGACAAGCGGGCGCTGTTTTTTCCCCGCCATTGGGACGCGGTCGAGCGCCAGGTTCTTCTCGACGCCGTCACGCCCGGTTTCGTGTTTCTCGACGTCGGCGCCAATTCCGGCCTTTACGCCGTCATCGTCGCCGGCGCCGCCGGACCGTCCGGCCGCGTAGCCGCGGTCGAACCGCAGCCCGACGTCAAAGACTGGCTGGCGTTCAACATCGCCGCCAATCCGGACGGCGCGCCGATCACCCACATCGACGCGGCGCTCGCCGGCGAACGCGGCGAAGCCGAGCTGCATCTTGCCGCCCGCAACCGCGGCACGGCGAGCCTCGGCCGCGGCGACGGGCCGACGGTGACGGTGCCGACGCTTGGCCTTCTCGACCTCATGGACGACCTGGGAATCGAGCGCGCCGACGCGCTCAAGATCGACATCGAAGGGGCCGAGGACCGGGTGATGCCGCCGTTCTTCGCGCGGTGCCCGCGCGAGCGATTGCCGCGCCTCATCCTGATGGAGACTCTGTCGCCGGATTGGAGCGTCGACTGCGTCGCCTTGGCCAAGCAAACCGGCTACGAGACCGTCGCCGACACGCGCCGCAACATCGCCCTTCGTCTGAAATCCGCGGATGATACCGGAGGACGCGCATGACGACGCGCGTGTTTGAACGTCACGACGAGACGTACGGCGCCTTTTTCGACGTCACGGCGACGCTGGAGGAGACCGAGAGCGATTTTCAGAGAATCGCGATCTACGACACCGCGCGGCACGGCCGGATCATGTTGATCGACGGCGTCTGCATGCTCACGCAGCGCACCCACTTCATCTACCACGAGCACATGACGCACGTGCCGCTGGCCTGCGTCGAGGCCCCGAAATCCGTTCTTGTGGTCGGCGGCGGCGACGGCGGCGCGGTCACCGAGCTGATCAAGCGGCCGGACATCGAACGCGTCGTCTTGGCCGAACTCGACGAAACCGTGATCGACGTGTCGCGTCGTTGGTTTCCGGAGCTGACCTCCGGTCTCGACGACCCGCGCGTCGAGATCCGAGTCGGCGACGGGGCCGCCTACGTCGCCGACAACCCGGACGCCTTCGACGTCGTGATCGTCGACTCAACCGACATCTGCGACGAGTCGTCGGAAGAGACGACCGCCGCCTCGCCGTTGGCGACGGACGCTTTTCAGCACGATCTCAAGGCCGCTCTGCGGCCCGGCGGCGTCGTCGCGCAAATTCTCGGCAGTCCGGTTTTTTATCAGCGTTCGCTGGTCGAACACGTGCGCCGTCTCGACGCCCTGTGGCCGCGGTTCGAGGTGATGTTCATGCCGTGCCCCTTCTACATCTCCGGCGACTGGGCGGCGGGGCTCTTCACCGTCGATAACCCTCTGGTTCCAAAACATTTTCCATTGCCGGAGAACCAGCTGTCCTACGTCAACGCCGAGACGGCCAGGGGCTGCTTGGCGACTCCCAACAACATCCGCCGCGCCTTGGGCCGAAGTTGACCGGTGATCTCGATGAACGCTTCGATCGAACAAGTCATTCGCGGTCGACCTCGCGACCTTGGCGATTTTCACGTCCGCCGCACGCTTCCTCACGCCAAGCGGCGGATGGTCGGCCCGTTCATTTTCCTCGACGAGATGGGGCCGGCGCGGTTCGCGCCGGGAACCGGAATCGACGTCCGCCCCCACCCCCACATCGCCCTGTCGACGGTCACCTATCTCTTCAAGGGCAAGCTCCTTCACCAAGACAGTCTCGGCGTCGTGCAAGAAATCACGCCGGGCGCTTTGAACTGGATGACGGCCGGCAAGGGCGTCGCCCATTCCGAACGCACGCCGGACGCCGAACGCCGCGGCGGGCAGGAAATCCACGGCCTGCAGGCCTGGGTCGCCTTGCCGACCTCGGAAGAAGAGCGCGATCCGTCTTTTGAGCACGTCGCCGCGCAGGATCTTCCGGCGTTTGAGATCGACGGTGCGAGTCTGACCCTGATCGCCGGCAAGGCCTACGGCCGCACATCGCCGGCGAAAGTGCTGTCGCCCTTGTTCTACGTGCGCGCCGACCTGCCGGCCGGCGGCCGCTTGTCTCCGCCGAACGAACACGCGGAGCGGGCCGTCTACGTCGTCGACGGCCCGGTGACCGTCGCCGGCGACGTCTTCGCGGCCGGCGATCTGGTCGTTCTGCGTCCGGGCGACGTCGCGGTCGACGCGCCGGAGCCCGCGCGCGTCATGTTCTTGGGCGGCGAAATGCTCGACGGCGAGCGCCACCTGTTCTGGAACTTTGTCTCAAGCTCAAAGGAGCGTCTGGAACAAGCCAAGCGCGACTGGGCCGCCTCGGCCGCCGGCGGCTGGCGCGACACGCCCTTCGCGTTGCCGCCGACCGACGATCAGGAATTTATTCCTCTGCCCGACTCCTGAGGCGGCTTGCACCGGCTCCGCCGCCATGCACGATGCCGCCAAATCCGCCGTCCACAGACGGCGCATCGGGAGACCACCATGCGCGCCATCGCCTTGACCGCCGCCGCTCTGCTGCTGACCGCGGCCTGTTCGCGGGAAACCGCCACGACCGACGAGGCTGCGGCTCCGGACCCGGCCGCCACCGCCGCGACCGACACCGACGCCGAAGTCGCCTCCGCGGTTTCCGCCGCGACCACGTCGGCGGAGATCACGGCGTCCGATCTCAGCGCCCGAATCGCCGAACTGGCCGACGACAAGTACCAAGGCCGCGCGCCGGCGTCCGACGGCGGACGCGCCGCAGGTCAATGGATCGCCGACGAAATGGCGCGCGTCGGCCTGGAGCCGGGCGGCGACGACGGAAGCTATTTCCAGGCCGTGCCGCTGGTGAAGTCGACGCTCGACGGCGACGCGTCGTCGCTGACGATCGCGGGCGCAGCCGGGCCGGTGGACCTCGCGGTCGGAACCGACACCGTGTACTGGACCAAACGGCTCGAACCCGAGCAATCGTTCGAAGACTCCGAGCTCGTTTTCGTCGGCTACGGATCCGTGGCGCCCGAGTACGGCTGGGACGACTACGCCGGCCTCGACGTCGCCGGCAAGACCGTCGTCATGCTGGTCAACGACCCGGGCTATGCGACTCAGGATTCGGACCTCTTCAACGGCCGCTCGATGACCTACTACGGCCGATGGACCTACAAGTTCGAGGAGGCCGGCCGTCAGGGCGCCGCGGGCGCCATCGTGATTCACGAAACCGAGCCGGCGAGCTACCCGTGGGACGTCGTCGAAGGCAGCTGGACGGGCGACCAGTTCGACCTCGTGCGGCCGGACGCCGGCGCGTCGCGAACAACGCTGGAAGGCTGGATCTCCAGCGCAACGGCGGAGCGTTTGTTCCGCGCCGCCGGTCTCGATTTCGCGGCCATGAAGCAGGCGGCGCAAACGCCCGGTTTCACGCCGACGCCGATGGGCGACCTGACCGCGGACGCCACCCTCGTGACAGCGTTTGACGAACTCGATTCACGCAACGTCGTCGGAGTCGTGCGCGGGGCCGAACGGCCGGACGAGTATGTGCTCTACACCGCGCATTGGGACCACCTCGGCTCCCGCCCGGCCGCCGACGGCGAAGACGGAATCTTCAACGGCGCCGTCGACAACGCCACCGGCGTCGCCGCCATTCTCGACATCGCCGAAGCGTTCGCCGCTGCGCCGCAAGCGCCGGCGCGATCGGTGATGTTTCTCGCCGTGACGGCCGAAGAGTCCGGTCTGTTGGGGTCGGAGTATTTCGGAGCCGAGCCGCTGGTGCCGCTGAAGCAGATCGTCGGCGGAATCAACATCGACGCCCTGCTGCCGATCGGCCGCACGAAAGATCTCGTCGTCGTCGGCTACGGCTCATCGCAGCTTGAAGACATCCTCGCCGAAAAGGCGGAGCTCCGCGGCATCGAGATCAAGCCGGACCCGAACCCGGAGGCGGGGTACTTCTACCGCTCCGATCACGTCAGCCTCGCCAAGCGCGGCGTGCCGATGCTGTATTCGGACCCGGGCGAAGACCACGTCGATTTCGGGGTCGAGTACGGCAAAGCCAAATCGCAGGAATACCGCGACGTGGCCTATCACAAGCCCGCCGACGAATACGACGCGAACACCTGGGAGATGTCGGGAATCGTCGAGAGCGCCGAGATCTTTCACGACGTCGGCGCCGACCTGGCGAATTCGGCCGACTGGCCGAACTGGTACGACGGCAACGAATTCCGCGCGCTGCGCGACGCGCAGCGGTCGGCGGACTAGTCGCCGGATTGAGGCGCCGCGCGGACCTCAGCGGCCGCGCGGCGTCAACACCTCGACCCGGGCGATCTTGGCGTCGCCGCGATAGTCTTCCGTCTCATTGAATTCGTCTTGGCCGACATAGATCCCGGCGAAGCCGTCCGGCGACGAGGCGGAGCGCGGGCGGAAGCCGACGTTTTCCGCCGGCCCCAAGTCGAACTCGACGTACTCGCGCGACTCGTTCGAGGTGTTGTAGGAGAAGAACGGGTCGCCGTAGATCAGCGCCGCGTCGGCGATCGAGACGCCGGGCCCGACGCCTTCCGCGGTGCGGAAGTCGGCGTTCTCCGTGGCGAGAAATTCG
>JAJFFL010000079.1 GCA_021776705.1 Alphaproteobacteria bacterium | reverse complement strand
TAAACTCGTTGTCGGGGCCGCCGGAGTCCTTGTCCAGATACGACGGTCCCGGCCCCGCTTCGCCGATCCAGCCGCAATCGGCTTGCGGCGGAATCGTGTAGCCGATGTGCTGCAGCGCATAGAGCACGCTCATCGAGCAATGCTTGATGCCGTCCTCGTTGCCGGTCACGACGCAGCCGCCGACCTTGCCGTAGTAAAGGTACTGGCCGTCGCCGTTGAGCTCGCCCGACATGGCGTAAAGCCGCTCGATCAGCCGGGTGCACTCCGACGATTTTTCGCCGAGCCAGATCGGCGTGCCGACGACGAGAATGTCCGCCGCGCCGATGCGCGCGAACAGATCGGGCCAGGCGTCGGTCTCCCAGCCGTGCTCGGTCATGTCGGGATAGACGCCGGGCGCGACGTCGTGGTCGGCCAATCGGATGGTCTCGGTGCCGACCCCGACCTTGTCCATGATCGCCTTGGCGACGTCCATGAGGCCCTGGGTGTGCGACGTCTCTGGGCTTTTCTTCAGCGTGCAGTTGACGAACACCGCGCGCAGGTCGTCGTACGCGGCCGGCGCGTCGGCGCAGAGCTGTTGCTGAATCTTCGACAGGGCCATGGGCGTCCTCCGCGATTGCCGGACGGAGAGTAACGCACGCGCGGCCGGGTTCGTTCAAATCGCGTCTTACCGCGTCTCCTCGAACAGCTCCCGTCCGATCAGCCAGCGGCGGATCTCGCTGGTGCCGGCGCCGATCTCGTAGAGCTTGGCGTCGCGCAGCAGCCGGCCGGTCGCGTATTCGTTGACGTAGCCGTTGCCGCCCAGGCACTGGATCGCTTCGAGCGCCATCCAGGTCGCTTTTTCGGCGGCGTAGAGGATCGCGCCGGCGGCGTCCTTGCGCGTCGTCTCGCCGCGGTCGCAGGCCGCGGCGACGGCGTAAACGTAGGCGCGCGCCGTCGACAACGCGACGTACATGTCGGCGAGCTTGCCTTGCATCAATTGAAATTCGCCGATCGGCTTGCCGAACTGTTCGCGCTCGTGAACGTAGGGCAGGACGACGTCCAGGCACGCCTGCATGATTCCGATCGGTCCCGCGGCGAGCACGGCGCGCTCATAGTCGAGGCCCGACATCAGCACGCCGACGCCGCCGTTCTCCGGCCCCATGATGTTGCCTTCGGGCACTTCGCAGTCCTCGAACACCAGCTCCGCGGTGTCCGAACCGCGCATGCCAAGCTTGTCGAGCTTCTGCGCGACCTTGAAGCCCTTCATCCCCTTCTCGATCAAGAACGCCGTGATCCCCTTGGAATTCGCCGACGGGTCGGTCTTGGCGTAGACGATCAGCGTGTCGGCTTCTGGCGCGTTGGTGATCCACATCTTGTTGCCGTTCAAGATGAAGCGATCGCCCTTTTTCTCCGCCTTGAGCTTCATGCCGACGACGTCGGATCCGGCCCCTGGCTCCGACATCGCGAGCGAGCCGACGTGCTCGCCGGAGATCAGTTTCGGCAGGTAGCGCGCCTTTTGCTCCGCGTCGCCCCAGCGCCGCAGCTGATTGACGCAGAGATTCGAGTGGGCGCCGTAGGACAGCCCGACCGACGCGGAGGCGCGGCTGATCTCTTCCATGGCGACGACGTGCTCGAGGTAGCCGAGGCCGCTGCCGCCGTCTTCTTCATCGACAGTGACGCCGAGGAGCCCGAGTTCGCCCATCGCCGGCCACAGCTCGCGCGGGAACTTGTTCTCGCGGTCGATCGCCTCGGCGCGCGGCGCGATCTCCTTTTGAGCGAAGTTCTGGACCGTGTCGCGGATCATGCCCGCGGTGTCGCCCAGGTCGAAATTCAGGGTCGGATAGCTGTTCGGGATCATAGGGCGGAATATGCATGGCCCCGGCCCGGGGGCAAGCCGGTCAGGCGTCGTCGAAACCGGCGATGTGGCGCACGGCGAGATAGGCGGCGCCCGCGACGCACAGGGCGCCGGCCGTCGCCGCGGCCGGCCAGGCGGCGGCTTCGAACGCGCCCGGCGGATCGGCGGCGAAGCTTCGCATCACCGTCACCGCCGTCGCCAGCAACCCGACGCCGAGAATTCCAAGGCCCCAGCGCCAGAACGACTCGGTTTCAAACAGTTCGCCCAGTCGCAGGTCCGGTCGCGAGTGGTTTTCGTCGGTTCCCAGACGCCGCTTGTGGGCCTCGGCCTCCGCGAACGGGTCCCAGTCCTCGAGCCGGATCGGACGCGCGGGCCGCGGCGCGCCTTCGCGGCGGATCGGATACGGGGCCGGAACGTCGAACGCCGACGACGGCGCCGCGGCGCTTGGCGGCGGCGCGCCGTCGTGATCGTCGGGGGCGTTGTCAGCCTCGCGGCCGGTTGGGGCTTCGGCGCCGGCGGCCTTGGCGGCCGGGCCCGGCGCTTCGACCTCCGGGTCGGGCATGATTTTCCGCAGGCGCGAAATCGCTTCGTTCGCGGCTTCGCTGGCGGCGCGGTGCGCGGAGACGGCGGCGCGGCGCGCCTTGGCTTCGTCGCCGTTGAGGTCGACGTCGACGGACGCCGGCGTCTCGGTCGGCGCGCCGTTGACGGCGGCGGGGTCGGCGACCGCCTGCAGGATCACTCGCGAGGCCGGCATCGGGCCGCCCTCGACTTTCAAAAACCGCGCCTTTTCGGCGGTGCGCCGGCGGACCAGGCTGTCAACGATCACGAGCTCGCCGTCGATCCGAGCGCGGCGGTAGACGTCGAAGGCGTTGGCGGCGTCGATGACGCGCCCGGCGTTGATGTGGCGGACGACGCCGGACAGCCGGAACGTCCGTTCGCCGACCGAGAACGCGAACGAGGCCAGGGCGTCGAACTGGGCCTGGGTCAGCGGCGCATGGACAAGCTCTTGGATCTGGGTCTCGACGTCGCCGAGATCGGCGACCAGCAGTTCCTCCGCCTCGGGCTTCGTGACCTGCTTGCCTTTTTCGGCGGTGGCGAGGTGCGAATAGCCCACGACCCAGCGGCCGTCCGCGAGCTTCGCGGCGCGGCGGCGATAGCCCTCATGCGCCTTGATCAGGCTCAATCCGGCCTTGGAGACTTTC
>JAJFFL010000078.1 GCA_021776705.1 Alphaproteobacteria bacterium | reverse complement strand
GCGCCTCTCGCCGACGCTGGAAAAGCCGAAACCGGGTCCGGCTTCAGCCGTCGTGTTGCGGCTTGCGCGCGATCACTTTCACCTCC
The DNA here is from genome assembly GCA_021776705.1 of Alphaproteobacteria bacterium. Classification (GTDB taxonomy): domain Bacteria; phylum Pseudomonadota; class Alphaproteobacteria; order Caulobacterales; family Maricaulaceae; genus JAJFFL01. The sequence goes on along the minus strand of JAJFFL010000078.1, from coordinate 6,436 downwards.
ACCAGAGCCGAGTTGGGATAGAGGCGATCGACGTCGACCGCGGTCCACGCCGGGTAAGGCGCCGAGGTCGTGAACTCCGCCTTGACCTTCACGAACGCGTCGATGTGGGCCGGCATGTCGGTGTGATAGGAGACGATCTCGACCACATCGCCCCACGACGCGCCGGCGTCGTCGAGAAGTCCGCCGATGGTGCTGAAAATCCGCCGGTACGCCTGTTCCAGTTTTTCATCGGTGATCTCGCCGTCGCGAACCCCGCCGGGGACCCCGGACACGAAGATGAGATCGCCCGAGATCAACGCCGGCGAATACTGGAAGTCGTCGACGACGCTTTGCCAGCCGTCGGGCACGACCGCTTGCTTGTGCGGTTTCATCGGCGGCGCGGCCGCGGCGTCGTGGGTTTCGATGGCGGCGATGCAGCCCGAGGCGGCGAGCGACGCGGCGACGGCGGCGGAAACAGCGGCGAGGCGGTTCATTGGCGGACTCCAGACTATTGTGCGAGACCGGGCCAGTTTCAAAGGCCCGGCGTCGGCGTACAACCGGGGTTGCGACGAACCGCGTCGGGCGCGCTAAAAAGGGTCATGAACTACCGCCACGCCTTCCACGCCGGAAACGTCGCCGACGTGCTCAAGCACGCGGTCCTGGCGCTGTGCCTCGAACGGCTGACCCAAAAGGACAAGCCGTTCGCCGTCATCGACAGCCACGCCGGCCTCGCTTGGTACGATCTGGGCGGCGACGAGGCGCGCCGCAGTCCCGAGTTCAAGGACGGCATCGCCCGGCTTTGGGCCGCCGACATTCCGGACGCGGCGGCCCCGGCGCTCGCGCCCTATCTCGCCGCCGTGCGCGCCGCCAAACCCGACGGCGCGCTGCGCTGGTACCCGGGGTCTCCGGCCTTGGCCGCCGAGATCGCGCGACCGCAAGACCGGCTGCGGCTGTGCGAACTGCATCCCGACGACGTGCGCCGGCTGCGCGACCATTTCGACGGCGACGCGCGGGTGGCGGTGACCGCCGGCGACGGGTACGCGGCGTTGAACGCGCTGCTGCCGCCGCCGGAAAAGCGCGGCCTGGTGCTGATCGATCCGCCGTTCGAGCACGTCGACGAAATGGCCCACATGGCGGCGGCGGCGGTCGCCGCCCTGACCCGCTGGCCGACCGGAACGTTCGTGTTCTGGCGCCCGCTCAAGGACCTGTGGGCGGCCGAACGCTTCGACGTCGGTCTGGCGGAATGGCTGATCGCCGAGCGCGACGTGGCGGCCGAAAAGATCCTGCGCGCCGACCTGTGGGTGCGCGAGCTCGGCGACGACGGGCCGCTCGCCGGCGCCGGCGTGGTGGTGGTCAATCCGCCGTTCCAGCTGGATGAAAAATTGCGGGCGCTGTTGCCGTGGCTGAGCGAGCGTCTGAAGCGCGGCGACGGCGCCGGCTGGCGCCTCGACGGCGCGATCGCCGAGGACTCGCTCCTGGTCGATGAGTTTTGACGGCGATGACGGTGTTCATCGCGCTTCTGCGCGGCGTCAACGTCGGCGGCGCCAACCGGCTCAAGATGGCCGACCTCAAGGCGCTCGTCGAATCCGCCGGCTTCACCCGGGTGCGCACCCTGCTGCAGAGCGGCAACGTCGTCTTCGACGGCGAGGGCGACGACACGGCGGCGGCGGGCGCGCGGCTTGAAGGCCTGCTGGAGACCCGGATGGGCAAGCCGATCCCGGTTCTCGTGCTGACGCGGGCGGAGTTTGAGCGCGCGCTCGCCGCCAACCCGCATCCCGTCGACGGCCCAGGCGCCGGAAGCCGCGTCGTCGTGGCGTTCTTGTCGCGGACGCCGAGCCGAGCCGAGGCGGCGCGGTTTCTGGCCGGCGTTTCCGGGCCTGAACGGTGCGCCGTCAAGGGGCGCGCCGTGTACGTGGATTACGTCGACGGGATCGCGGACTCGAAACTCAAGATCGACAGCCGGCTCGGCGGCGTCGCCACGGCGCGAAACTGGAACACCGTCACCAAGCTCGCCGCGCTGGCGGCCGACGCCTAGTCTTCGCGCGGCGCCCGCTCGCCGGCCGGGTCGGCGTGCGGTTCGAACCGACGGCCGCGCTCGGTGACCGCCACGACGGCGAGGGCGACGAGTCCCAGAATCGCGAATCCGAACACGATCGGGGTCGCGGCGCCGTCGTAGAAGCGCCCGATCAGGCCGCCGAGCATCGCCGAGATCGACGTGGTGGCGAAACCGTAGGCGGCCGAGGCGGTGCCGGCGATGCGCCCGAGTGGCTCCATCGCCAACGAATTGAAGTTCGGCCCCATGAATCCGATGGTGAAAAACATCGCCGCGGTCAGCGTCATGAAGGTCCAGACGCTTTCCGGGCCGGCGGCGGCGACGCCGGCGTGGGCCAGCGTGACGGCGACGAACCCGATCAGCGCGCCGTGCGACAAGCGGCGCATGCCGACGCGGCCGACGAGCTGCGAATTGATCACCGCGGCGACCGACATCGAGGCCGCGATCACCGCGAACGCGAGCGGAAACCGGGACCCGAGGCCGTAGGTGTCGACGAAGATCTGCTCGGACGACGAGATAAATCCGAACAGCGCCGCGAACACGAACGCGCTGGCCAGGGTGTAGCCGAGCGCCGCCGGGGTGCGCGCGACCTCCAAATAGGCCGCGGCGACGGCCCGCGGCCGCAACCCGGTGCGCGCCGCCGGGGCCAGGGTCTCCGGCAGGCGCAGCCACACCCACGCGGCGAGCAGGCCGCCGTAGATCAGCAGCGTCCAAAAGACGCCGCGCCAGTCGGCGACGAACAACACCAGCTGGCCGATTCCCGGGGCCGTGATCGGGACGATCATGAACACCGTCGTCGCCAGCGACATGACTTCCGCCATCCGGCGCCCGGCCGTCAGGTCGCGGACCACGGCCACGGCGACGACGCGCGCCGCGGCCGTCATCAGGCCCTGGAACGCGCGCGCCGCGAGCAGCATCGAGAACGACGTCGCGACGACGCACAGGCCGGCGCCGACGATGTAGCCGCCGAGCGCCCAGACAAGAATGGGGCGGCGCCCGAAGCGGTCGGTGAGGGGCCCCCAAAGCAGCTGCGCGACGCCGGTCGCCAGCAGATACACGACGATCACAAGCTGGCGGTCGTTGTCCGCGGCGACGCCGAGATCGGTTCCGATGTCGCCGAGCGCCGGCAGCATGATGTCGATGGCCAAGGCGTTCAGCGCCACGAGCGCCGCCGCCATCGCGACCAGTTCGGGGAACGGCATGGACGGCTTGGCGGCCGCCGGTGCGGAAGCGTCGGACACGTCGGCGGCCTCGGGGAGATCGCGGGTCAGGCCGCTGCGGACGCCGCGACCGCCTTCACTTCCGACGTCGCGGCGGCGAGATCAAGGCCGGCGGGCGCTTTCGAACCGCCGCCGCCCGCGCTCGCCGGCTAGGCGACGCGGTCTTCGACGGGGCCGGCGCGGCCGTCGGCGGCCGCCGCGCGCGGCGCGAACGCCAGCGCGACCGCCAGCACCGCCACCAAGGCGACCACGATCACCGCGCCGGTGGGCAGGTCGAAGACCGCGGACGCCGCCAAGCCCAGCACATAGCCGGCGACGGCGACCGCGTAGCCGATCGCGAGGCGGCGGCGTTCGGGATAAAACCGCGCCGCCAGCGCCGGGGCGATCAAGCTCGCGAACACCAGGTAGATGCCGACCAGCTGAACCGACTGCGTCACGACGACCGCGAACAGCACGTAGAATCCGACGCGGCCGAGCCGCTTGCCGACCCCGAACCAGATCGCCAGCGCGAGCGCCGACAACACCGCCGCCGGAATCAGGCGCGGGTAGGACACCCACAGAATTTGGCCGACCAGCATGTCCTTGAGGTGTTCGCCGCCATGCGGGTTGTTGGCGAGGATCAACAGCTCGACGCAGGCGGCGAACACGAACAGGACGCCGATCAGCGCCTCCTGCACCGGCGGCCAGCGGCGTTCGGTCCACGTCAGCAACAGCGCCCCGAGCAACGCCGCGGCGATGGCGGCGGCCTGGACGCTGAGCCCATGCGATTCGAATCCGAGCGCGCTGGCCACGGTGACGCCGAGTCCGGCGACTTGCGCGACCGCGAGATCGATGAAGACGATGCCGCCGGCGAGCACCTGTCGACCCAGCGGCACATGGGTGGCGACCACGATCATGCCGGCCGCGAAAGCGGGCATGAGAATGCCGATCTCCAGCGCGCCCACCGTTCAGACGCCCGCGGCGTCGAGGAGGAGCCGAAGGGTTTCGTCGTAGAGGCTGAACAAGTCGGTCGCCCCGTCGCCGCCGCCGATGGTGTAGGGCAGCGTGACGTCGCGCAGGCCGGTCCGCTCGGCGATGAATTGCGACGAGCGGTTGTTCTCGTAGGCGGCGTTGATGATCAGGCGCGCCGGCTTGGCTTTCAGGGTCGTCAACACCTCGGCGAGATAGCCCGCCGACGCCGGCACGCCGGGCTTCGGCTCCAAGGTCGCGACGCGGTCGAGTCCGAGCCACGTCTCCAGGTAGATCCAGTTGACGTGCTGGACCACGACCGGGACGCCGCGCAGCGGTTCCGCGGCGGCGTTCCAGCGTTCAAGCGCCGCCTCCCAGCGGCCGCGGAAATCGTCGAGGCGCGCGGCGTAGTCGCCGGCGTTCTCGGGGTCGAGTTCCGCCAAGCGCGCGGACAAGGCCTCGGCGACGACGAGGATGTTGCGCGGGTCGGTGTGGATGTGCGGGTTGCCGACGGCGTGCAGATCGCCGAGCGCCCGGTCGAGGACCACGGGTCGTTCGAGCATCTCGACCGCGCCGGCGGCTTCGAACGCCCCGGGAGCTCCGGGCTGAATGGCGCGGTTTCCGGATTGGCGGAGAATTTGCGGCAGCCAGCCGACCTCCAGATCGGCGCCGGTGCAGACCGTCATGTCGGCGCGGCGCGCCTTGGCGATCAGGCTCGGGCGGGCCTGGATACGGTGCGGGTCCTGGCCGCCGGACGTGGCGGTGTGGACGTCGACGTGGTCGCCGCCGAGTTCTTCGGCCAAGGCGCCCCATTCCGGCTCGCAGGCGAAGATGCGGAGGTCGGCGTTGGCCGGCGCGGCGGCGAGGAAGCCGGCGGCGGCGGCGCTGAAAATTATCGTTCGCATGGCGTGCGCCTCAATAGCGGTGAGCCGAGTGCGGCCCGTAAATGACGGTGTACTGGGCGATCAATTCGTCGCGCGGCTCGAGGTCGGATTCGTCGCGCGAATACTGCAGCCGAAAGCGGCCGAACTCGCTGGAGTCGAATTCCAACAACGCCGTCGCGGCCCACGGGTCTTCGCCCATCGGGTCGAGCGCCGACCCGAGCAGCGCCGACGGCGGATCGTCGCCGGTGAGCGCCGCGTAGCGCAGCCCCGCGCTCCAGCGCCGCCGGAACTGGTAGACCGCTTGGCCGTACCAGCCCGAGCGGTCGAGCGAGAACGGGTCGTCGTCGAACCGTCCTTCATCCTGGGCGTGAAAAAACTCCGCGGTGAGCGCCAGGTTGCGCTCGATCGGGTTTACGTTCGGGGCCCATTTGACGACGCCGCTGAGGATGCCGAGATCGGTGTCGCCGTCGAACACGCCGCCGACGTCGCGGCCGTCGGATTCTGCGTGAAGGTAGGACGCGCCCGCCAGCCAGCTCCACGCCGGGCCGAGGTCGCCGCCGGCGTGGGCGTAGAGCGCATAGGCCCCGGCGCCGTCGTTCGCCGCGCCGCCGGCCGGAAAGGCGTCGCCGCGGAAGGCTTCGGCGCCGAACTCCAGAAACACGTCGGTCGGCGCCAGCCACCGCGCTTGCACCCCGTCGTCGCCGTACTGGCCGCCGACGAAGGCGCGGTAGGGCAAGGGCATGTCCGAGAACGACCAGTTGTGGGCGTGGTGTTCGTTCAGATAGCCGACGCCCGAGAACAAGCGCCCCGCTTTCAAGGTGACGCCGCCGCCGAGGCCGGTGGTGTTGATGTAGGCCTCTTCGACCTCGGCTTCGCCATCCGGCGTGATCGCGGCGACGAACGTGCCGGCGAGATAGGGATCGATGTTGGCGGCGAAGGTGATCTCGGATTCGCCGAGCGAAAAGCCGCGCGGCAAGGGGCCGGCTTCCTCGTCGATGAGAAAGCCGGGGATGGCGGCGTCTTCCGGATCGCTGGAGCTTGCGGCGTAGAATCCGTTCAGCACCACTGAGATGCCCGGGTTGTAGGCGTTGGCGCCGGCGCCGCCCGTGCCGACCCGGCTGGCCGGCGCGGAAGCCAGTTCGACGGCGGCGGTCGCGGCGGCGTCGGCCGTCGTCTGGGCCGCGTCGGCGGTGGATTCGGCGGCGACGAGGCGCGCTTCAAGCGCGTTCATGCGCGTCTCGTACATCTCGCGCATGGCCTCCATCTCGGCGCGAATGGCGTCAATTTCGGGATTCGCCTGCGCGAACGCCGGCGACGCGGCGGCGCACGCCAAGAAGGCGGCGCCCGCGTGA
>JAJFFL010000077.1 GCA_021776705.1 Alphaproteobacteria bacterium | reverse complement strand
GCGGCCGCAACGCTGAAGAGTCGAAGAACCATGGCCCCACCCCCTCGTCTTCGTCGCGCAGCTTGCCGCGACCAACCCCGCAAGGGCAATCGCCGCGTCGCCCGAGCGTAAAAAAGGGCGCGCCGCGGGAGGCGCGCCCTTCAAGGCGGGGGACCCGGGCCGGCGGGACGGCCGCGGGCGGCGGGCGCGGCTTACTTCTTGCCGGCCGGCTTGGATTGGGCGGGTTTCGAAGCCGGCTTATTGGTCGTCGGCTTCGAGGGTTTGTTGATGTTCGGCATGGATGTGAACCTTCACCAGGCGCACGGCCTCATGGCCGCGCGATTCAGATGCGCCCGGCTCGTGATTCGGACAAGCGGCGGCGCGTCCGACAACAAAATGTGATCCGGGCCCGAACCGGAACGCCGCCGGCGGGCGGCGCCCGGCGTTGCAGTGTCACGGTTCGTGATCGTCGTCGCCGCCGGTCGCCGCCGCGCGGTCCGCCGTCAAGCCGACGGCGACCCCGAGGCTGATCCCGAGCGCGAGCCACAAGGCTAGGTTGTCGAGCGCGACGCCGAGCGCGGTCCCGATCGCGACGCCTACCGCGACGCCGAGGCCGGCGCCGCGCCCGGCCGGCTTGCGCTTGCCCGCGTTGCGTTGGGTCGGGGGCTCGGCGCCGCCGCTCATTCGTCGGCGCCGTCGCCGGGGTTCGCCGCCGCCAGATAGGCGGGGTAGGCCAAGCGGATCATCTGCTCCTCGGAGAGGAACGTTTCGCCATAGGCGGCGTGTTTCTCGAGCGGCCGGGCGGCGACCGCGTCGTCGACCGACACGCCGTCGGCGGCGAGGCCTTGGAAGATCGATTGGATGTCCTGCAACACGGCCATGAACGCCTCCAGATCCTCGCGTTTCGAGACCGGGCCGTGGCCGGGAATGAACGTCGTGTCCGGGCCGGTCATCGCGAGCACCGCTTGCTGGGCGGCGATGTGCCCGTCCAACGTCCCGCCGGCGTTGCCGTCGACGTACGGGAAGAAGCCGACGAAGAAGATGTCGCCCATGTGGACGACGTCGGCCTCGACGAAGTGCACGATCGCGTCGCCGTCGGTGTGGGCCGCCGGATGATGGATCACGCGGACGGTCTGGCCGTTGAGGTGGAAGGTGATCCCCTCGCCGAAGGTGACGACGGGCCACGCCGCGGGGTCGCGCGGTTCTTGCGTGCTGCCGTTGAACGAGGAGATCGGCGGATCGACCAGCCGCGCGCGGACGTTGTCGTGGGCGAAGATCGCCGCGCCCTTGCCGGCCCAGGCGTCGTTCCCGCCGGTGTGGTCGCCGTGGTAGTGGGTGTTGAGGATGAAGCGCACGTCGCCGTCGGTGAGATCGCCGACGGCGGCTTCGATCGCCGGCGTCAGCGGCGCGAACTTGTCGTCGATCATGAACACGCCGTCGTCGCCGATCGACACGCCGATGTTTCCCCCCGGCCCTTCAAGCATGAAGACGCCGCCCCCGAGATCGATCGGCGAAATCGTGACCTCGTCCTGGGCGCCGGCGGCGGCCGCGACGCACAGGCCGGCGGTCGCGGTGAGAACATGTCGCAGCATGGTGTCGCTCCTGAATCTCGTGAAACGAGTCGGGTGAAAGCCTAGCGCCGCCGCGCGCGACGGGCCACCGGTCAGGTTTCGGCGTCCGCGCGGTCGGGAAAGACGCGGTCCGGCGGCCGCTCGCCGTCCTGCCAGACCCGGATGTTGATGATTGTTTTTTCGCCCATCTCGGTGCGGCTCTCGAGCGTCGAGGACCCCATGTGCGGCGCCAGCAGCACGTTCGGCAGCGCGGCCAGCCGCGGGTTGGGCTCCGGCTCATGTTCGAACACGTCGAGCGCGGCGCCGGCGACGCGGCCGGACTCGATCAAATCGGCGAGCGCGTCCTCGTCGATGATTTCGCCGCGCGACGTGTTGACGACAAAGGCGTGCGGCCGCAGCAATTCGAGCCGGCGGCGCGACAGCAGATGGTAGGTCGCCGGCGTCTTCGGGCAGTTCACTGAGACCACGTCGACGTGCGCCAGCATCTGGCCGAGGCTCTCCCAATAAGTCGCCGCGAGTTCGTCCTCGATGGCCGGGCTGACGGGCGCGCGGTTGTGGTAGTGGATCGTCATCCCGAACGCGCGGGCGCGGCGCGCCACCGCCTGGCCGATGCGGCCGAGGCCGAGCACGCCGAGCGACAGGCCGGCGATGCGGCGGCCCATCATCCACGTCGGCGACCAGCCGGTGAACCGTCCCGCCTCAAGCGCCTTGATCCCCTCCGCCAGCCGTCGCGGCGCGGCGAGGATCAAAAGCATCGTCATGTCGGCGGTGTCCTCGGTCAGAACGCCGGGCGTGTTGGTGACGATCAGGCCCTTGTCGTGGGCCGCGGCGACGTCGATGTGGTCGACCCCGGCGCCGAAATTGGCGATCAGCTTGAGGCGCTCCGGCAGGGCCGCGATCAGAGCCGCGTCGATCGGGTCGCCGAGAGTCGGCACCAGGACGTCGGCGTCGGCGCAGGCGGCGAGGATCGCGTCGCGGCCCATCGCGACGTCGTCGGGGTTGAGGGCGGCGTCGAACAGCGCCCGCATCCGGTCCTCGACGGGGTCCGGCAGCTTGCGAGTCACGACCACGCGCGGGCGCTCGACGGCGGTCAAATCAGCCCCCTGCTTCGGCGAAGCGACGTGCTTAGCACCGCCGCGGGCCGGGGCCCAAGCGCCGCCTTTACTTCGTGTTCATCGAACCGCGCCCAAGTGGACGGCCGCTTTCGACGTCATTTGGACGGCCGCGATGCCGATGTCCCGCCGCGCCTTTTGCGCCTTCGCCGCCCTGGCGGCGCTCGCGCCGGCGTCCGCGGCGGCTCAGGAGACGCCGTCGGGGCGCCCGGTGCCGCGCTACGAAAGCCTCAAATTCAACGACGTCCTCGGCCGCGAAGGGCCGAGCTTCGACCACCCGATCCTGTGGCGCTACGTCCGCCGAGGGGTGCCGGTGGAGGTGATCGCCGAGACCGTCGACTGGCGCAAGGTGCGCGACCCGGACGGCGCGACCGTGTGGATGCACAAGCGCACCCTCGACAGCCGCCGCACCGTGGTGGTGCGCTCGTCGCGCCCGGCCGAGTTGTTCCGGCGGCCGGACGCCGACGCGCCGGTCATCGCGGTGGCGGACCCGGGCGTCCTGTTCGCCCTCGAGCGCTGCGACGGCGCTTGGATGCGCGTCGACGGCGCGCGGGGCGCCGGCTGGATCCGGTCGGAGAACGTCTGGGGCGCGACCTGCGCCGCGGCCGGTTAGGGACGGCGTTTGCGCAGCCGGACGATGACGTCGACGCGTTCGACGTCGAACCCCGCCGGCGCCTCGGGCGCCGCGCCGAGATCCACCGCCGCCGCCGGAATGTCCGTCAGGGCGCCCGACTCGACGTCGAAGAAATGGTGGTGCGCGGCGGTGTTGGTGTCGAAGTAGACGCGCGCGCCGTCGACCGCCACCTGGCGCACGAGGCCGGCTTCGGTGAAGGCGTTGAGGGTGTTGTAGACGGTCGCCAGAGAGATCGCTTCGCCCGACGCTCGCGCCTCGGCGTGCAGCGCCTCGGCGGTGACGTGGCGGCATTCGCCCTTGAACAGCAGCGCCCCGAGGGACACCCGCTGGCGCGTCGGCCGCAACCCGGCCCGGGTCAGCTTTTCACGCGCTTGCCGTTCCGCCGTCTGGGACATGGCTTCAACTCCTCGCGGGCCGCTTGAGCGCCTTGTCGCGGCGTGATACCGACCCCGCTCGAACGCATGACGCACGTACGCCGCAATGGCTTTAGGTAACAATTCGTTGTTTCGCCGCTTGGAATCAAGTCGGCGCGGCGTATGGGACACAGATGAGCGCTGCCAAAGACGCCTACGTCTATGACGAACTGATCACCTGCGCGAAGGGCGATTTGTTCGGCCCCGGCAACGCCCAGTTGCCGTTGCCGCCGATGCTGATGGTCGACCGGATCAGCCATATCTCCGCCGACGGCGGGGCCTACGGCAAGGGCCGTGTGGAGGCCGAACTCGACGTCTCGCCGGGGCACTGGTTCTTCGAATGCCATTTTCGCGGCGACCCGGTGATGCCGGGCTGCCTCGGCCTCGACGCCATGTGGCAGCTGGTCGGCTTCTTCCTCGGCTGGTCCGGCGCGCCGGGCCGCGGCCGCGCCCTCGGCGTCGGCGAGGTCAAGTTTTCCGGCCAGGTGACCCCGGACATCAAACAGGTCCGCTATGAAATCGACCTCAAGCGCGTGATCATGCGCAAGCTGGTGCTCGGCATCGGCGACGGGGTCGTCAAGGCCGACGGAAACGTCATCTACACGGCCAAGGACCTTCGGGTCGGCTTGTTCAAGCCGGAACAGATGCCGGACCACGGGTAGAAGCGAGGAGACGCGATGCGCCGCGTGGCGATCACCGGACTGGGAATCGTATCCTGCATCGGCAACTCGGCGAACGAGGTTCTGGCCGCGTTGCGCGACGGAAAATCCGGCATCAAGGCGAGCCCCGAACAAGCCGAGCGCGGCTTTCGCTCGCAAGTCTCCGGCGACCCGCAGCTCGATCCGGCGGGAATCGTCGACAAGCGCGCCTTGCGCTTCATGGGCGACGGCGCCGCCTGGTGCTGGATCGCCATGGACCAGGCGATCCGCGACGCCGGGCTTGAGGCCGGCGACGTCTCCAACGAACGCACCGGCATCGTCGCCGGCACCGGCGGCCCGTCGACCCGCGCCATCGTCGCCGCCGCCGACGTCACCCGCGAAAAGGGTCCCAAGCGCGTCGGCCCGTTCGCGGTGCCGAAGGCGATGTCGTCGACCGCGTCGGCGACGCTCGCCACCGACTTCAAGATCAAGGGCGTCAACTTCTCGATCTCGTCGGCCTGCACCACGTCCCTGCACTGCATCGGCGAAGCGGCGGAGATGATCCGCGCCGGCCGCCAGGACGTGATCTTCGCCGGCGGCGGCGAAGAGCTCGACTGGACGCTGTCGGTCCTGTTCGACGCCATGGGCGCGATGTCGTCGAACTACAACGACACCCCGGAGAAGGCCTCGCGCGCTTTCGACAACAACCGCGACGGCTTCGTCATCGCCGGCGGCGCCGGCATGCTGGTGCTCGAGGAATACGAGCGCGCCAAGGCCCGCGGGGCCAAGATCTACGCCGAAATCGTCGGCTACGGCGCGACCTCCGACGGCCACGACATGGTCGCCCCTTCCGGCGAAGGGGCCGCGCGCGCCATGCGCCAGGCGCTCAAGCAGGCGAGCGGCCGGAAGATCGACTACATCAACCCCCACGCCACCGCGACGCCGGTCGGCGACGTCAAGGAGATCGAGGCGATTCGCGCCGTCTTCGGCGACGGCGCCAAGCAGCCGGCGATCTCCGCCACCAAGTCGATGACCGGCCATTCGCTCGGCGGCGCCGGCGTCCAGGAGGCGATCTACTGCCTCTTGATGATGCAGAACGGCTTCATCGCCCCGTCGATCAACGTCGACGAGATCGACCCCGAGATCGACGGCGCCAACATCGTCACCGACCGGCGCGACGCCAAGCTCGACGCCGTGATGTCTAACTCGTTCGGCTTCGGAGGCACCAACGGCTCGCTGATCCTGGCGCGGCCGGAGTAGAAACCAACAACGCTTCGAAGGAGCGCCCATGGCGACCGACGACGCGCCGCTGCCACGCGGCGACCTGATGAAAAACAAGCGCGTCCTGGTGATGGGCGTGGCGAACAAGAATTCGATCGCCTGGGGCGTGGCGCAGCAGCTCGCCGCCCAGGGGGCCGAGCTGGCGTTCACCTATCAGTCCGCCGAACTTGAAAAGCGCGTCCGGCCGCTGGTCGAAAGCCTCGGCGGCGACGCGGTGATGATCGAGGCCGACGTCGCCGACGACGCCTCGATGGACGCCGCCTTCGCCGCTCTGAAAAAGCGCTGGGACAAGATGCACGGCCTCGTCCACGCCATCGCCTTCGCCGGCAAGGACGAGCTGCAGGGCTCCTTCGTCGAGAACACCACCCGCGCCGGTTTTCAGCGCGCCCTCGACATCTCCGCCTTCTCCTTCGTGGACGCGGCCAAGCGCTGCGCCGCCATGATGCCGGACGGCGGCGCGATGGTGACCATGACCTACCTCGGCGCCGAACGCGTCGTGCCGAGCTACAACGTCATGGGCGTCGCCAAGGCGGCGCTCGAGGCGTCGATGCGCTACGCGGCGCGCGACCTCGGACCGAAGGGCATTCGCGTCAACGCGATCTCCGCCGGCCCGATGCGCACCCTCGCCATGGCCGGCATCTCCGGCGGCCGCGGCCTGATGTCGACCGGCCGCGAATGGTCGCTCCTGAAAGAAGACACGCGGATGGAAGGCGTCGCCGGCTCGGCGCTCTATCTGCTCTCGCCGCTCGGCGCGAGCTGCACCGGCGAGGTCGTCCACGTCGACGCCGGCTTCCACATCGTCGGCGTGCCGGATCTGCCGGCCGAGGCCTAGGCGCGGCGAACAATCGGCGCCTCGTTTTCGGCGACCTCGCACCGGCGGCTTGGCTAGGCTGCCCGGAAAGAGGAGTTCGCCGCGATGCTGAAGACACTGCCCTCCGACGACGTCATGTACGCCGCCCTGGTGCGCCGTGATCCGTCCTTCGACGGGGTGTTCTTCACCGGCGTCCGGACCACCGGGATTTTTTGCCGGTCGACGTGCCCGGCCCGCAAGCCGCTGAAAACCAACGTGGAATTCTTCTCGCGCGTCGGCGACGCCGTGCTCGCCGGCTATCGCCCGTGCAAGCGCTGCCGCCCGGTGGACAGCCCCGGCGCGCCGTCCGAACTGGTCCGGCGTCTGGTCGACGCGGTCGAAGCCGACCCGTCCGCGCGCTGGCGCGCCCGCGACCTCGCAGCGATCGGGATCGACGCGTCGACCGCGCGGCGTCAGTTTCAGAAGCGTTTCGGCCTCACGTTCGCCGCCTACGTCCGCCAACGCCGCCTCGGCCAGGCGCTGTCGACCTTGCGCCGCGGCGGCCCGGTGATCGACGCCCAGCTCGACGCCGGCTTTGAATCGGCGAGCGGCTTTCGCGACGCCTTTTCGCGTCTGTTCGGCGATCCGCCCGCCGGCGCGAAAAACGGCGCGGCGTTGCGCGCCGATTGGATCGACACGCCGCTCGGCCCGATGGTGGCGGTCGCCGACGAGGCGGCGCTGCACCTGTTGGAGTACACCGACCGCCGCGGCTTGGAAAAAGAGATCGAACGCCTGCGCCGGCGCGCGCGGGCGCCGATCCTGCCCGGCGAGACCGGGCCGCTGACAGGCATCCGCGACGAGCTGAGGCGCTACTTCGACGGCGAAGCGCTGACCTTCGCGACTCCGTTGCACGCCGATCAGGGGACGCCGTTTCAACGCCAGGTGTGGGCGGCGCTGCGCGCGATCCCGGCCGGCGAAACGCGCTCCTACAAGGACGTCGCCGCGGCGGTCGGGCGTCCCGCCGCGGTGCGCGCCGTGGCCCAGGCGAACGGGGCCAACCCGTTGGCGATCGTCGTGCCGTGCCACCGCGTGATCGCCGCCGACGGCGGCCTGTCCGGCTACGGCGGCGGCGTCTGGCGCAAGCGCTGGCTGATCGGCCACGAGCGCCAAGCGGCGGCGCGGGAAGCTGCGGCGTGAACCCCGCGGCGCCCGACGCCAGCGGCGTCAGCGCAGCGGATCGACCCAGCGGCCGTTGATCTGCAAGCCGAAATGCAGGTGGACGCCGGTGGCGACGCCGGTCCGGCCCATGACGGCGATCGGCTGGCCGGCGGCGACGCGGGCGCCGCGGCCGACGACGCCGGCGTTCGGGTCGAGGTGGGCGTAGAGCGTGCCGACGCCGCGGCCGTGGTCGATCCGGACCGCGTAGCCGTAGCCCGACTCCCAGCCGGACGCGACGACGCGGCCGGCGGCGGCGGCGAACACCGCGCGGTCGCCGCGCGGGGCGAGGTCGAGCCCCTGGTGGACGCCGCCGCGGCCGCCGCGCGCCACCGGCCGCGGGCCGAAGCCG
>JAJFFL010000076.1 GCA_021776705.1 Alphaproteobacteria bacterium | reverse complement strand
CTACGACAAGTACTTGCTCAACGACCGCGCCGCCGTCGTGCAGACGCCGCACGACGATCCCAAGGACATCCTGCCCGCCACCCGCTCCACAGGCATGAACGCCGGCTGGAGCTTCCGCGTGCCGCTCTACAGCCGGGTCGGCAACGGCTACGTGTTTTCCTCGAAGTTCATTTCCGACGACGAAGCGTGCGCCGAGTTGCTGCGGCGGACTGGGCCGGGGGCCGCCGGCGAAACGCCGAAAGTGTTGCGCATGCGGATCGGCAAGGCGCGGCGGTCGTGGGTCAACAACTGCGTCGCCGTCGGCCTGTCGTCCGGTTTCGTCGAGCCCCTTGAAGCGACCGCCATCTTCTCGGTCGAGAAGGCGCTGTCGTGGCTCGTGCGCTACTGGCCGACGGCGGACTTCCCCGACGTCTTGGCGCAACGGTTCAACACCACGACCGACGCGCTCTACGACGAGATCATCGACTACGTCGTGCTGCACTACAGGCTGTCGAACCGCGACGACACCGCGTATTGGCGCGCCACCCGGCACGAGATGCCGATTCCCGACACGCTGGCCGCCAAGCTCGACTTGTGGCGCGTCATGCTGCCAGACGACGCGGACCTGCCGACGGTGCATTTCTTCAACGCCCTCAACTATTCCACAGCGTTGATTTCAAAGGGTTTCTACGACGGCGCGGCGGACCTGAAACCGTCGCTGCATCTCGACCCGGGGATCTGGCGTCAGTTCAAGTCGCACATGGCGCAGGCGATCGCCAAGCTGGTGCGCGAGGCGCCGGACCACCACGAACTTCTCACCAGCATCCGGCGCGGCGACAAGCCGCGTGGCCCTTTGCCGGGGATCACGGCGGAAGCCTGGGTGACGCAGACATGACGCGCGGACTCGCGACGGCGCTCCTGGCCGTTCTCGCCGCGGCTTGCGCCGGCGCGCCGCGCGGGATCGAGCTTGAGGCGCGCGTTGACGCCGCGGTCGCCGCGCACATGGCGGAGCATGGCGCGCCGGGCGTCGCCGTGGTGATCCGGGAGGACGGCGCGGAGCGGCTGGCGAAGGGTTACGGCTTGGCGCGCGCGTCCGGCGATCTCGCAATGACGGCGGACACCATCGTTCCCCTCGCCTCGATCTCGAAGCAGTTCGCCGCGGCGCTTTTGATTCAGATGGAGCAAGACGGCCTCGTCGGCCTCGACGACTCCGCCGCGCAGCATCTTCCCGACCTGTTCTACGACGAACCGCGGATCACGCTGCGCCGGTTGTTGCGGCAGACGTCCGGCTTGCCGGATTTCTTCGATCTGGAGGGTTCCGAAGCGCTCGAAAACGCCACTGAGGCGACGGCGCCGATGCGCGCCTTTCTCGAACTTGCCGACGCGGCGCCGCGCGGCTTCGCGCCCGGCGAGCGCTGGAGCTATTCCAACACCAACTACACCGTCGCGGCGTTGATCGCCGAGACCGCCGGCGGCGCGCCCTTCGCGGACCTGCAGCGCGACCGGCTGCTGGCGCCGGCGGGGCTCGACCAGGCGCTGGGCGAATGCCCGGACTTCGACGCCCACCTGTTGCGCGCCGTCACCTACGCGGCCGACGGCGGCGTCGCGCCGCTGCTCGCCAACCCCGCAGCCGACCACGGCGCCGGCGGGGTCTGCGGCTCGGCGCGGGCGTTGGCGGCTTGGACGGAAGCGCTCGCGCGCGGCGGCGTCGTCGGCGTCGACGGCTACGCCGCGATGATCGAAACCGCGCCGGTCGCCGCCGGCTATTCACCGCCATACGGACTCGGTCTGTCGACGCTGCCGTTTCTCGGCCGCCCGGCGGTCTGGCATGCCGGCTCCCTGGACGGCGCGTCGACACTGGCGCTGCGTTTGCCGGACGACGGCCTGACCGTCGTCGTCCTGATCAACCACGGCGAGCCGTTCGTCGCCGAGCTCGCCGCCGACATCGTCCGCGCCGCCCTCGGCCTGCCGGAACCGGCGCCTCTCGGCCGCGCGATTCTCGACGTGACGCTGAAGAACCGGCTTGAGGGCCGCTACGACGACACCTTGTTCGCCTACGACGTCGAGGTCGAGAAAGACCGGCTGAAGGTGACGATCGACGGTTTCATGCCCGAGCCGGTCGACTTCTGGCACCAGGACGACGGCCGCTTCGTCGCGCCGCTCGCGCCGGACACCTTGGCGATCACGATTCCGAACGGCGACGCGCCGGTGTCGCGTTTCTGGTTCGACTGGATGGAGCTGCGGAGTTTTCCGGAGCGAGTCGACTAGCCGCCCCGCGACCACGCCCGCCAGGCCGCCTTTTCCGTCGAGCCCGACGCGTCGACAACCGCTTCGTGGTCGAAGCCGGGGAGCGCCTGCAAGGCGGCGAGCAGTTCCTCCGCGCCGATCGCGGCCCAAGGCACGAGAACGCGAGTCTTTTCGGTGGCGAGCATCCAGAACGCGTCGTCCGCGAACGGACCGGAAGCGGACGTCAGAATTCCGACTTCCGTCAGCTCGCCGATCGAGATCTTGTTCAGCCGCCCCTTGTCGGCGAAGGCGATCATGCCGTCCGACACGCGCACGGTCGGCGGCGCGCCGGACAGGGCGTCGGCGGCGCGCTTGAAGATGTTCACGTCGGATACTTCTCGTTCATGTACGCCCAGGACTCGGCGACCAGCCGCTCAAGCACGGCGAGGTCGACGTCGGCGAGCTTGTTGACGTAGAGGCACGATTTTCCGGTGCTGAACTTGCCGAGTTTCTTCATCAAGGCGTCGTACCGCGTGAACCCGGGTATGATGTAGAGCACCAGGTTGGCCTTGCGTGGCGAAAAACCGACCCGCATGAACTCGCCTTCGCGGCCGGACTCGTAGCTGTACTTGTACGTGCCGAAACCGATCAGCGTCGGGCCCCACATCACCGGCTTCGCCGCCGTCACTTTTTTCATCAATGCGAGGACCGTCTTGGCGTCCTTGCGGCGAGTTTCGTTTTCGACGCTGTTGAGAAACGACGTCACCGACACGCGCGTCGGCTGCGTCTTGTTCTGGCTCCTCTTCGCGGCCGTTTTCTTGGCCGGAGAATTCTTCACCGCTTTTTTCGTCGCCGCCATCGTGCGCCCTCCCCTGATCGCCGGCATGGTAGCCAATCGAGCGCCGTCGGCGAACCCCGGAGCCGACAATCAGTCTTCCGCGGTGATCAGGAAGCCGTAGGCGAAGTCGGCGACGTCGCGCGCGAAGCCGTCCGAATCCGGAAGCCCGCGCCAGTTCGGACTGCGGTCGGCGAACAAGCCGCGTTCGATGAAGACGGTGTTGAAGTGGTAGGCGACCATCGCCGCCGCGCGGTCGAGGTCGCGCCGCCGCACCTCATCGGGAAACGCCGCGATGATGTCGCGAAACGACTGCAACGAGGAGTCCTCCAGCGCCTTCCACGCGTCGCCGATCAGGTCCGGCCGCAAGCGCGCTTGCAAATGCGCGGCGCGGTAGACGTGCGGGCAGCTGGACAGCTGGCCCCACACCGCCGCCGCCGCGAGCCGCAGCACGACCCGCAAGCCGACGGCGGCCGACGCGTCGATTTGGGCTTGCGGCTCGTCGGCGCGCCGTTCGATCCGATCGCGGCACAGTTCGAACAAGACCGGAATCAGGCCGCCTTCGAACCGGCGGTAGATCGACCCCGGCGACACGCCCGCCTCTTCGGCGAGTTCGGTCACGCTGATCTGGTCGAACTCCTTGATCCGCAACAGTCGGTCGAGCGCTTCGATGATCTGGTCGCGGGTCTTGCGCGAACGCTTTTGGACGGCGGGCTTGGAACCTTTGGACATGCTTTCCTCTTGACATAAGTAAATGTAAAATGCATTTACATCATTGAGAAGCTCGACACAAGCCGCCGCGAGTTCCGCGCGCCCCTCCGGAAAGGAATCGCATGTTTCCCTCCCTGCCGCTCGCCGATCTGACGGAGCTGGACTTGGCGCTGCTTGTCGGCGTCGTCCTCGTCCATCCCCTGTACAGCCTGATCAATCACCGCGCGGAAAAGCGCCGCGACGCCGACGGCCGCCCGTCCTCACGGCTCAAGCAGTACCGGTCCACGATCATGTCCCACCTGACCCTCGGGCTGGCCGTCGCCGTCACCTGGGCGCTGTCGGGCCGCGCCTGGGCGGAGATCGGACTGACGCTCGAGCCCGATCTCAATTTCATCGCCGTCGGCGGCGCGGCGGTCGTCGCCAGCGCGGCGATGCTGGCGCACATGATCCAGGTGACGCGCAGCCCGAAAAAGCTCGCCGAGCTCAACGAATTGATCTCCGGCATGAAAGGCGTCGACCAATTCGTCCCGCGCACGCCGGCGGAGCGCAACGGGTTCCGCGCCGTGTCGGTCAGCGCCGGAATCTTCGAGGAGCTCATCTACCGCGGATTCTTGATCTGGGCGCTGGCGCACTGGATGCCGGTGTGGGCGGCGGCGGCGGCGGCGCTTGCGGTGTTCGTCGCCCTGCACCTCTACCAGGCGAATTGGAACGCGATCGCGCGCGTGGCGCTGACCGGCGCCGTCTTGACGCTTGTCGTCGTGTTGTCCGGGTCGCTGCTGCCGGCGATGCTGCTGCACGCCGTCGTCGATTGGGCGTCAGGCGAAATGACATCCGCCGCGCGGCGAGGCGCCGACGCCGCGGCGGCCTAGGCGGCGATCGGCGCCGCCGACGGCAGGCGGCGATACTTGAGTCCGAACAGGGGACGCAAAATGCCGACGCGGCGGATGACGAATTCGTGCAGCAAAAGACAGCCGCCGACCGTCGCCGCCATGACCAGCGCGAACTCGGTCCAGGCGCCGAGGCGCAGCTGGGTGAGGTAGAAGCCGGCGGCGATGATCAGCGTCTGGTGCAAAATGTAATAGGGAAACACCGCCTCGGTCAGATAGCTCAACGTCCGACTCGGCCGGTTGAGCCAGCGCTGCGCGGCGCCGAGGAGAGTGACGATGGCGAGCCACGCATACCAGATCCGCAGGCCGCGGTAGACGTTGGTGAGCCACTCGGGATCTTGAGCCTCGAACCGGTCCCAGCCGGCCCAGATGTAGCTCATGAACAGCCCCAGCGAGACGAGAAGACCGGCCGCCCACGGCAGCGCCTTGTCGATCGCGTTCCAGAACCGATCGTTCTTGGCGACGAAGTAGCAGAGCAGGAAGTTCGTGTACGAATGCGCATGGTTGGCCCAGTCCCACACCAGGTTGTGGGTGGTCTCGAAGCGGGTGTTGAGGAAGAAGCGATAGATCAGGAACGGAACCAGGATCAGCGTCAGAACCCGGATCGGTCCGCCGGCCGCCGCGCCGACGAGGCGCTCCCCCGCTCCGTTCGCGAACCGGCGCAGCACCGGCAAGAACGGCGCGAGCAGAAGCGTATAGACGAGCAGATAGACGACGTACCAAAGGTGGTTCCAGGTCGGCGTCGTCATGGGAAACGCGCCGCCGCTCAGATAGTCGCCCCAGAACGCGAAGTAGCCGCCCATGACATGGCCGTCTTGGCGCAGCTCGAAGTACGTCTGCGGCGCGACGACCACCGCCATGCCGAACACGATCGGCGCCCCGAGCCTCCAGGCGCGGGCGCCGGCCAAATTCAGAGTCGGGGTCTTGTCGGAGATGAATCGGAACGCGACGCCGGAGATGAAGAACAGGAGCGCCAGCCGCCACGGGTTGATCAGAATCATCAACCATTCGGACGCGGCCGAGGCGTAGACGCTTTTCACGTGGAAGTCCCAGGTCACGTAGAACATGCCGACGTGGTAGAAGATCAACAGACTGAAGGCGATCACGCGCAACCAATCGAGATCGTGCCGGCGCCGCGCGCCGGACGCGAACGCGCCGTGTCCTGGTTCCGTCAACGCCATGATCGTCTCCCTGTCGTCTCGCGCTGACGACAAGCTGACGCGGCCGCCGCCCGGCCGACAGCGCGGCGCCGCGGACGGCGGCGCGGCGTGACGAAACGCGAGCCGGTTTCCGCCGAAAGGGACGACGGGCGGCGTCGCGGGACAAGCGGCGGCCGCCCGGCTTGCCGCCGGGCCGGCTTCAAGGCCAGATGGCGGCATGTCCGACCCTGTCCTCGCCCGCGCGCACGCCGCCGACCGGATCGCGGACCGCAACGCCTATCTGGCGATCGCCGCGATCGTGATCGGCAGCGCGGCCGTAAGCTCGCTGTCGCAAGGCACGGAATCGCTGCGCCAAGGGGGTGGCGTAAACCTCGGTTTGCCCTGGATCTACGAAGGCTCGAGCGCGGCTCTGACGCTCGCCTTGTTTCCGGCGATCCTGTGGATCACGCGGCGGTTCCCGGTCGACGACGTTCAGTGCTGGCGAACCTGGCTGCCGGCGCACGCGCTCGCCAGCCTCGTGTTCTCGATTCTGCACGTCGCCGGGATGGTGGCGCTGCGCAAGCTCGCCGTCCCGGTGATCGCCGGCGCGCCCTACCTGTTCACCGACGATCTCGTCCGCGACCTCGTCTACGAGTACCGCAAGGACGCCTTTTCCTACACGCTCTACGTTTTCTTGATCGTCGCCAGCCGCCATTTGCAGCAGCTGCGGATCGAGGCCGAGGCGGCGCGCGAAGACGCGCGCGCGCAACGCCGCCTGACCGTGAAGTGCGGCGGCCGAACGGTTTGGATCGACGCCGCCGATGTGGTCTGGGCCAAGGCGGCGTCGAACTACGTCGAGATCCGAGCCGGCGACCGGACGCATCTCGCCCGCGCCACCCTCGCGACCGTCGCGCGTCAGCTCGCCGACGCCGGCGTCGGGGCGGCGCGCGTGCACCGTTCCTGGATCGTCAACCCGGCCCACGTCGCCGAAATTGCGCCGACCGGCGAAGGCGACGCCCGGATCGTGATGCGCAACGGCGACGTGGCCCCGGCGAGCCGCCGCTACCGCGCGGCCTGGCCGGGGACGGCGTAGCCTTTCGCCTCTACGGCTTCGGCGGGAACGGCGCGAAGTCCGCCAGCTCGGGCAGCTCGCCCGCGCACGCCGCGATCACGTCGGCGGAGTCAGTCGCGTGATCGACGAAGCTGATCATGAAGCCCATCGGGCCTTCGCCGGCGATGAACGGCATGCCGCGGTTCGCGAGCGCTTCCGCCGGCGACGCGCCGATGTCGTCGTTGGAGAGGTCGGGCGCGTAGAACATCGCGTGGGGCGCGATGCGGCGCTTGTTCTCGCCGTCGTCGTCGGCGGTGAGATTGTAGTCCGACGCCATGTAGACGACGCCGGAGCGCGCCGGCCGCACGTAATCGCCGGCTTCGAAACCGGTGTCGCGCAGGGCGCGGATGTCGGCCCAGCTCATGCCGGCGCGCAGCTTTTCGCCGCCGTCGCGCACGACCGCGACGTGCGCGTCCCACCCGGTGCGGTCGAAACACTGCGGAATCAAACTGTGCGCGCTGTCGCGCTGCACCAGACAGACGAAGCCGTTGGCGCTTTCGCGGCGCAGCTCGTAGCCGTGCTCGCTCAGCACGTAGACGCCGGCGCCGTCGCGCAGGGAGGTCGGTCCCGCCGCCAGGGCCAGCGCCTGCTCGCAGTCCGTGGACAGCTCCCAGGCCTCGTCGGCGCCCGCCACGGCCGCGCTCAGCGCCGCTCCGGCCGCGGCCGCCAGGTGTCGAATCATGATCGTCTCCGTCGCGATGCGCGCGGCGCGCTCTTGCGCCGGCGTTCAAGCCGTGACTGTACGAAACCGTACCGTACAATCAACACGGGCGCGCTTGCGCCGGTCGCCGCGCCGGGGTCGTTCGTCGCGGGACGCGTCAGGCGTCGGGGTCAAGGCCGCGCACGTGGAGAAAATCGTCGACGAAGCCGGCGACGTAGCCGCGCCGGGCGCTGTCGTCCCGGAGCCCGAACACGGCCCGCAGGACGACCGGGCCCGCGAGTTCGGTGATGAACCGCGCGCCCGTCCCTTTCGGCGCGCCGGCGGCCTGGAGCGCGCGCTCCGCGGCGCGCGCGGCGTCGCCCGGCCCGACCTCCCAGAACAGCTGCGCGAGTTCCGGGGTCGCCGCCTTGGCGCCGACGACCCGTTCGAGCAGACGCGACATCACCGGATCGCGAAAGCGGTCGAGCACGGCGGTCCCCAGCGCCGTGAGCCGGCCGCGCAGGTCGGTCGCCGCGGCGGCGTCAGGGCTGGGCGGCGCGGCCGCGCAGATGTCCATGACGACGGCGCAGAACAGGTCCTCTTTGGAGGCGAAGCGGGCGTAGATCGTCGCCTTGGACGCCCGGGCGACGCGCGCGACGTCGTCCATGCTCGACTCGCTGACCCCTTTGGACAAAAACAGCTTGCCCGCCTCGCGGACGATGTGGCGGCCCTTGGCGTCGAGGTCGGCGTGCGCCTGTTTCGCGGCGCGGGTCAGAGTTGTCGCCATGGCGTCCTCGGTCGTGTCCGGCGCTTGCTTAGCATCTTGACGCGCGAGGGGAAGTCGCGCGGCGGCTTGACGGACGGCGGAGCCGACGCCGAAAGTCGGGCCGACGTTCAAGGGGAGACCGACACGTGATTCGCGCAACCCTCGCCGGCCTGTTTCTCGTCGCCGCGTCCTGCGCCTCCGGGACCGCCGACACGCCGGAATCGCGGGCCGAGTCGTGGCTCGGGGCGACGCTCGACGACGTCGCCGCGATCTACGGCGCGCCCGACTACACCCGCCGCGGCTGGGACGTGTACCGGTTCGAGACCCATGTTCCGAACGCCAAGGGCGGCGCGGCGCAGCTGCACTGGTGCGAACTCAGCCTGCGGTCCGAGAACGGCCGCGTCGCCGATCAGGACATCGCCGGCTTCGGCCGCGCCTGCGACGAATTCGTCATCGGCCGCAGATAGCGAGGCCGCCCGTGAACGACCGCTCCGCCGCGCCGCCGCAAGCCTGGGCCCGCACCGCCGGGGTCCTCTATCTGGTGATCTTCGTGGTCGGCGTGTCGACGGAGTTCTTCGTTCGCTCGCGCCTGATCGTCTCCGGCGACGCCGCCGCCACCGCCGCCAACATTCTCGGTTCGGAGACTTTGTTCCGAGTCGCCGCCGTGGCCGACGCGACGGCGTACGTCTGCGACCTCGCCGTCGCCGTTCTGCTATTCATCCTGTTGCGGCCGGCGGGGCGCACGCTCAGCCTGCTGGCCGCCGGATTCCGTCTCGGCACGGCGGCGATTCTCGGACTCAACGTCCTCAACCAGCACGCCGCCGTCGTGGTGCTGACCACCGCCGGGTTCGGCGGGCTCGAGCCCGGTCAAACGCAGGACCTGGCGTATCTGTTCGTCCGCCTGCACAGCCACGGCTACAGCCTCGGGCTGATGTTCTTCGGCGTGCACTGCGCCCTGCTCGGCTGGCTGATCTATCGCTGCGGCTATCTTCCGAAGCTGATCGGGATCGGAATCATGGCGTCCGGCCCGGTGTATCTCGCCGGCAGCGCCGTCCACTTCCTTGCGCCCGACCTCGCCGGCGCCCTGCTCCCGGCCTACGTCGTGCCGCTGATTGCGGAAGGCGGCCTGGCGCTGTGGCTGACGGTGATGGGTGTGAACGGGACGCGGTGGCGAGAGCGGAAGGCGCTGCGTGCCTGACAGCACCGAAAGGCGCCGTCCCGAATGAAACCGAGAACGTAGACTCCGCCGCACTCGGCTAAACGTCCACCTCCGCGTCGAGGGCGTTGGCGACGATGAACTCGCGGCGCGGTTCGACGACGTCTCCCATCAGCTTGGTGAACAAGTCGTCGGCTTCGTCGGCTTCCTCCACCTTCACCTGCAGCAGCGTCCGCGCGTTGGGGTCGAGGGTGGTCTCCCAGAGCTGGTCGGCGTTCATTTCGCCGAGGCCCTTGTAGCGCTGGATCTTCATGCCCTTTTCGCCCTCTACCAGAATCGCCTCGAGCAGCGACGTCGGGCCGTGGACCCAGGTCGACCTGTCCTTGACGGTGTACTCGGCCGGCTTGGCGTACGTGTCGCCAAGACTCGCCGACAGCGCGTGCAGGCGTTGGGCGTCGAGCGAATGGCGGAATTGCGGGTCGAGCGCCACGACTTCGCGCACGCCGCGCACCTCGCGTTCCATCACCAGGGCGCCGTCGTCGGTCCAGCGGCCGATCCAGCCCTCTTCGCCTTCGTCGGCGATTTGGTCCATGCGCGCCGCCAGGGCGGCGGCTTCGGCGTCGCCGGCCTCGTCGGCCAGGGCGCCGGCGATGGCGGCCTGCGAGATCACCCGGGCGGGCGCGCGGCTGCGCAGGCGGTCGATCAGGTCGCGCACCCGGCGGCCTTCGTGCGCCAGGCGCTTCAGGTCCTCGCCGACGATGACTTCGCCGGAGCCGAGCCGCAGGCTCGCGTCGGTGACGCCCTCGTCGATCAGATAGGCTTCCAGCTCCGGCTCGTCCTTGACGTAGCGTTCGGACTTGCCGCGGGAGATTTTGAACAGCGGCGGCTGGGCGATGTAGAGGTAGCCGCGGCGAATCAGCTCCGGCATCTGGCGGTAGAAGAACGTCAGCAGCAGCGTGCGGATGTGGGCGCCGTCGACGTCGGCGTCGGTCATGATCACGATGCGGTGGTAGCGCACCTTGTCGGCGTCGAAATCGTCGCGGCCGATGCCGGCGCCGAGTGCGGTGATCAGGGTCCCGACCTGGTCCGACGACAGCATCTTGTCGAAGCGCGCCCGCTCGACGTTGAGGATCTTGCCGCGCAACGGCAGGATCGCTTGGTTCTCGCGATGGCGGCCCTGCTTGGCGGTGCCGCCGGCGGAATCACCCTCGACGATGAAGATCTCCGACTTGGCCGGGTCCTTCTCCTGACAGTCGGCGAGCTTGCCGGGCAGGCTGGTGATGTCGAGCGCCGACTTGCGGCGGGTCAGCTCGCGCGCCTTGCGCGCCGCTTCGCGCGCGGCGGCGGCCTCGACGATCTTTTGCACCACTTGCTTGGCCGGGACGGGATTTTCCTCGAACCAGTTCGACAACGCCTCGGTCATCAGGTTCTCGACGATCGGGCGGACCTCGGACGACACCAGCTTGTCCTTGGTCTGGCTGGAAAATTTCGGGTCCGGCACCTTCACCGACAAGACCCCGGTGAGGCCTTCGCGGGCGTCGTCGCCGGTGATCGAGACTTTCTCTCTCTTCGCCGCGCCCGAGGTCTCCGCGTACTTGACCACGACCCGCGTCAGGGCGGCGCGGAAGCCGGCGAGATGGGTGCCGCCGTCGCGCTGCGGGATGTTGTTGGTGAAGCAGAGAACGTTCTCGTGGTAGCTGTCGTTCCACTGCAGGGCGCACTCGATCGACAGGCCGTCCTTTTCCGCGCCGACCGACAACGGCGTGTCGATCAGCGGGTTTTTCGCGCGGTCGAGATGCTGCACGAAAGCGACGACGCCGCCTTCGAACATCAGTTCTTTTTCGTACGGCTCCGGGCCGCGCAGATCCTTGAACACGATCCGCACCCCGGAGTTGAGGAACGCAAGTTCGCGCAGCCGGTGCTCGAGCGTGGCGCGGTCGAACTCGACCATCGTGAACGTCTTCGTCGACGGCAGGAAGCGCACCAGGGTGCCGGTGACCGGCTTGCCGCTCTCGTCGGTCGGCGACTCGCCGACGACCTTGAGGTCCTCGCCGTTCTCCGGGTCGCCGTCGATGAAGCGCATCGCGTGGCGCTTGCCGGCGCGATCGACGGTGAGATCGAGCCAGGTCGAGAGCGCGTTGACGACCGAAACCCCGACGCCGTGCAAGCCGCCGGAGACCTTGTAGGAATTCTGGTCAAATTTCCCGCCGGCGTGGAGCTGGGTCATGATCACCTGGGCCGCCGAAATCCCCTCGCCCTTGTGGATTTCAACCGGCACGCCGCGGCCGTTGTCGGACACCGAGGCGGAGCCGTCGGCGTGCAGCGTCACCTCGACGCGGTCGGCGTGGCCGGCCAGCGCCTCGTCGATGGCGTTGTCCACCACCTCGTAAACCATGTGGTGCAGGCCGGAGCCGTCATCGGTGTCGCCGATGTACATGCCGGGGCGTTTGCGAACCGCCTCCAAGCCCTTGAGAACCTTAATGGAATCTGCGCCATATTCGCCGCCGGGGACGGGCGCTTCGGTCGAATCGCTCATGCGCTGTTTCTAGCCGGTCGCAAGCAGTCCCGCCATGCCTAAAAACAAAACGCCGACAAGGATTTGGGAGTATTTTCTCAGCCGTCCCGAGGCGAGTCTGCCGGCCAATTTCTTCGCCCCCCAGATGTAGATCGTCGACACCGCCGCCGACAGCGCCACCATGACCGCGGCCAAGACCGCGAAATCGGCCGGACCGACGTTCGACAGGTCGAAAAACGCCGGCACGAAAGCGCCGTAGAACAACAGCGGCTTGGGGTTCGAGAACGGGGTCGCGAAGCCGGCCAGCCAGCCGCCGGCGAGGCTCGTCGCGGTCGGCCGCACCGGGGCGCTCTGGTCGTCGCGGCGTGACGCGGCGAGGGCTGAAATCCCGAGGAACACCAGGTAGCCGGCGGCGATCAGCTTGAAGGCCACGAACGCCGGCCCGGCCGCCGCCGCGAACGCCGCGAGGCCGAAGACGACGCCGCCGAGAATGACGATGTCGCCGGTGAAGATGCCGGCGGCGTAGACCGCCGCGTCGGCCGCGCCGCCGTGAAGCGTGCGGGCGACGACGGTCGCCATGCCGGGTCCGGGGGTGATGAACAGGACGAACACGGCGGCGGCGAAGGCGATGAGGTTGGGCAGCGGCATGACGGCGGGCGGCGAATGAGCGACAGCGGCCCGGATAGCGTCATTTCACGTTTGTGTCGCCCACAGGATTGCTAGGGCCAAAGCCGCACCGGCGCGTCCGAGACGGCGAGCCGCTCAGCGTCCGTGCGCGTGAGGTCGCGCTCGGCGAGCGAGGTCAGCCACTCCTTGGCGTCCTCGGCGGTCTCGAATTCGCGGATGTCGACGCCGCGCTGCCGCAAGACCTGCACGGTCGCCGAAGACAGCGGGAATCCCGTCGAGCGCACGACCGCGATGTTGCGGCCGCGGAACGCCTCGATCTTGCCGCGGACGACGTCGCGCAACCGCAACGCCTCGTCGGGGTCGTTGCTCTTCGACAAGCCCGACAGATCCACCAGCACGCGCTTGATCGACGACAAGGCGAGCGAATCCTCAAAGAAGCGCACGAAGCGCATCCGGTCGCTCCACCTCAAGACGTCGCGGGCGACGATGCACACCGCGTGCAGGCGGCCGCAGTAGAAAAACTCCATCGGACTCGGCGCGTCGCCGGTCCGTTCTCTCAGCTTGGTCATGACGTCACCTTGCGCCGCGAGTCGTTGTCCCGCGGTCGTTGTCCCGCGGAAGTTGTCGAAGGGATGTGGAACGCACGTCGGCCGCGCGCCGGCTCCAATCTAGGAGCGCCGACGTCCGCGTGACCGGGAACACCGCGCCCGTTTCGGCGCGGCTTATCTCAGCCGTCCGTCGGACGCGGGCGTATGTCGGTATTCGCGACCGCCGCGTCAAGCGGCGCGTGCCGGCGCCGAATTTGACAGCGGATTGTTCGCCGCCGAATCGCCGGCCGATTCAGCCTCCCGGCGGGACGAATTCGAACTCGAGACGGACGCTCGCGCCTTCCGACGGCGATCCGTCGGTGAGGCGCGACTCCGCCCGCAGCCGCCGCGCCAAGTCGGTGGCGGCCTGTTGAAAGCCCCAGCCGGACGGCAGCTCGCGGACGACGACGCAATTCAGCGCTCCGCGCGCCTCGATGTCGCAATCCATCTCGACCAGGCCGCTGCGCCGCGACGACCACGCGCGGTTGGGGTAGACGGTGTTGAAGTCCTTCGACGTCAGCGGCCGCGACCACACCGGGTCGGCCGGTTCCGGCGCCGGTTCGTTTTCACGCAAGGTGGAGCGCTCGGCCGTTGCGGCCGCCGCCGCCGGTCCCGGCCGAAACCCCGGCCCGAACGCCGGACGGGTGAAGGTCACCGCGTACGACCCCCGGTAGGCGCCGTTCTGATCCGGCTCCGGCGGCGGAAACCGCGACGCCGAAATCGCCCGCACGGCTTCGGCGATCAGAACGCCGTCGAGGGTGTCGGCGCCGACCACGACGATGTCCTGGGCGCGGCCGTCGTCGCGCACGGTGAACGAGGTCGTCACCGACGGCAGCACCTCGACGTTGCGCATTCGGTCCGGCAGCACCGGCGCTTCCGCCAGCACCGGCTTGACCGGAATCGGCGTGTCGGTGAACGGGTCGTCGGAGCCCTCCCCGTCGGCGTTGTCGGCCTCCGCCGTCACGGCGGTCGCGTCGGTTGTGGCGGTCGTGAGCGGTCCGCCGACGCCGTCGTCCAGCGACACGGTGGTTTCGATCGCCGGGGCCGGCCGCACGTCGGGTATCCGCGGCTCGGGCGCGTCGGCGACGACCCGCGGCGCCACCGGCGCCGTCGTCGCGACGCCGGAGTCGCGGCGCGCCGTCGCGGCCAGAATGTCGCCGCCCGACAACACCGCCGCCGCGGGCCCGCCGGCCGCCATGTCGACGCGCCACGCGGCGCCCTCGCGCCGGCAGACGCCGGCGGCGCCGCCGCGCGTCACCCAGATCTGCGGGCGGCCCTCGGCGCTGATCTGGTCGACCAGACGCGGTTGGGCGTCGAGGACGGAGCCGATGGCGGCGCACGAGGAGTCGCGCGGCAAGGCCGACAGCACCGGTATCGTGAGCTCGTCGCCGGCCAGGACCTTGGCGTCGCCGGCCGCGTCGGCGACCGCGACGTAGCCGCCGCCGATCGCCGCGGTGCAGCCGAGCCCCAAGCTGACGGTGGAGCCGTCGCCCAGCACTTCCGCGATCCGCGCCCGCGCCGACGCGGCGTGGGCGGCTTCGGCGACTTCGCCGTCCAGGATCGGCGCGCCGTCCGCCGACGACCGCAAGGCGAACGTTGAACATGGGTAGGTGCGTTCGAGTTCGGCGGCGAGCGCGCCGGCCGCGGCCCACTGAGCCTCCGCCGCGTCGAAGGCCGCGGCGTCCGATCCGCCGGCCGGCGACACGTCGTCCCCGGCCCGTCCGGCGTTGATCAGCGGCGGGCCGTCGTCGACCGGAACCGGCCGTTCGGCGCGCAAATCCACCGCGCCGCCGCCAGAGGTGACGTCGCGGCTGAGATCGGCGGCGCGGACTTCCTCGCTGGCGGCGGCCGCCGCCGCGGCGGCGCTCGGCGACACGTCGGCGAGCCGCAGCCGTTCGGCCGGCGCCGCGTCCTCCGAGTCCTCGTCCGCCGAGTCCTCGTCCGCCGCCACGTCGGCCGCAGCCGACTCCGGCGCGGCGGCGAGATTCACCGGTTCCGCACGTGACGCGCGCATTTCGATTCGGCCCGAGTCCGGGCGCGTCCCGCCTTGCGCGGCTGAATTGAGTTGAAACAGGAGCCAGAGGCCGCCGACGACGACGGCGAAGAACGCCGCGTTGGCGAAGATCACCAACCCGTAACGTTCAGCGGAACTTCGGTCCGCCATCCAGTCCCGCAACGACCCCCGCGTGTCGTTCGGCCACACGTCCCCGCCTCCGGCCAGCCCAATGCCGCCCCCTCCGGAATGGCTTCGATCTTAACAGACGAACTTCCGATCCACGAAGTGTTTAAGCGCCCAAAGAGCAGTTGGGTCGATCAGCCGCCGCCTTCGGCTTCCAGCGCGTCGAGCCGGGCGACCGCTTCAGAAAATCCGGCCGCGATCGCGTCGTGATCGGGAAACCGGCTGCGGCCGAACCAGTAGGCGCCGTAGGCGGCTTCCCAATTCTCTTCGTCCATGAACCGTGCGCCCATGCTGACAAAGTCTTCCGGCGAGGATTCCGGCGACTGGTCCGGGGACGTTCGTTCGGCGAAGGCGATCAGGAAGCTGTTGAACAGGTGGCCAAGCTCCAGTTGACGCTCGATCAGTCCGATCGCCGTCGAGGGACCGTCAAAGCCGGCGGCGGCGGCGAAGGGAGGATCGTCGCCGCCGAACAGCGCGGCGCCGCCCATCGGCGCCGGCACGTGCGGATTGGTCGCGTCCCGGGGATCGTCGAACACGTTGCCGCTCCAATGAAATTGCGACACGCGCAACGTGAGGCCGCTGTTCGGCAGTTGTCCCTTCTTTGAATCGCCGAAATGATCCGGCCTCGCGCCCGTCGGCGCGCCGGCGAACAAAGCCCGCGTATAGGTCTGCAGATCATTTACAAGGAACTGCGCAGCCGAAAACGTCATCGGTCCGGTCAGCACGAACAACCGCCCGTAGGCGTTGATTTCGTCGCTCTGCAAGATGGCCAGCAGGATTGCGCGGTTGTAGTCGCCGGAGCCGCCGGTGTTTCGGCGCACGTCGATCACGAGCTTGGCGTCGCGCGACTCTGCGTCGACGACCGCGTCGTGCATGAATGCAGCCAGAGGTCGCTCGGCGTCGTTGGTGATTTCGTCGATGCGAACGTAGACGACGTCGGCGTCCGACTCGGACCAATAGGCCGGCTGTCCTTCGCGAAGATGTCGCGGCGCGGACTCGAACCGATCGACGAAGGTCGTCCAGCCTTGAATGTCGGACATTGGCGAAATCCAGCGGGATTCCGCTGCGCCATCGGGCTTGGAAATCCGGATGTCGAAGCCGCCGTCCCGCCGCTCGACGCCGATGAAGTCCAAGACGTCGGGCAGCACCAGCCGGTCGCCGGCCTTCAGGTCGCGCGCGCCGTCGTTTTCGGCGAACGCGAAGGACGCCGTGCGGTCTCGCGCTTCGTCGGCGGTCAATCCGCCGATGGACAGCACCCTCGCTCCGATCATGTCCGCATGCGCGGCGTCCGCGGCCGTGACGAAGACGCCGTCTTCGAGAATCGTCAAAGCAATCGGCAGGCTCCCAAACTCGAGCCGCTTGTCCGCCACGTCGGCGTTCGACGAGTGCCCGAATTCAAGGCCGAGTTCGGGAAATTGACGAGGAAAAGCCAAGCGTGTGTGACCGTCCGAAATGAGATTCACGATCTCCGCCAAGCGGACAATGACGGCGGCGTCGTTCAAGCTCCCGATGTCGCGGTCCAATTCGGCGACGGCGGCGGCGTAGTCGGCTTCGGACACGTACAAGAACGGGCGTGGATGGGTGTCTCGAATTCGCCGGTCGAGCTCCTGGAGGTCTTCGCGCCACGCGTCCGCCGTCAAGATCGTCGGCTGGGCCGTCGCGGCGGCGCCCGCGAAGCTCATCAAGACGAGCGCCGCAAACAAGCTTCCGAGCCAAAGGCCCGGGCGGTTCGAGAGACGAAACATAAGCACTCCGTATTTATTCGGTATCCGAATAAATACGGATATTGGCCCGCCGGCCAGGAGTCAAACGTGGCGCTCAGGCCAGGGCTTGCGCCTCGCGAACCGCACCCTCCTCCACTTGAAAACGCTGCGCCCTGTCGCCCCACGCCTCGAACAGGCCGGCGTCGGTGCCGGTGAGCCAAGCCTGGACGCCGAGGTCGGCGAGTTCGTCGGCGAGGGCGGCGCGGCGGGCTTCGTCGAGGTGGGCGCAGGCTTCGTCGAGCAGCAACAGCGGCGCGGCCGTGCCGGACGCGGCGTCGAGGGCCCGACCGTGGGCCAGGGCCAAGCCGACGAGCAGCGCCTTTTGCTCCCCGGTGGAGCAGTCGCCGGCGGGCATGTTCTTGGCCCGGTGCCGGGCGGCGAAGTCGGTGCGGTGCGGGCCGACAAGGGCGCGGCCGGCGCGGGCGTCGCGGCGGCGGGCGTCGAACAGCCGGGCGCGCAGCTCGGCGACCGCGGCGTCGAGTCCGGCGCCGTCGGCGATCAGCCGCTCGATCGGCCCTTCGAGGTCGAGATCGGACTTGGGAAAGGCGCCCGACGGACGGGCGTCGATCGCGGCGCGCAGGCGGTCGAGGAGACCGGCGCGGGCCAGCGCCAGCTCGCCGCCGCGCTGCGCCATTTCATCCTCAAGCCCGTCGAGCCAGGCGCGATCGCCGCCGCCCTCCTCCAACACCTTGGTGCGTTCGCGCATCGCGCGCTCGTAGCGGCTCGCCGCGGCGCCGTGGCCGGGGGACAGGCCGAGCACCAGACGGTCGAAGAACTTCAGACGCTCGCCCCGCGGGCCGGCGAAGATCCGGTCTTGCGCCGGAGTCAGCCAGGTCACGCGCACGAGGTCGCCGAGATCGGCGTGACTCGCCGCGGCGCCGTTGAGGCGGATCAGCCGCCGGCTGGGGGCGGCCGGATCTTGTCCGACGCCGAGGCGGTGGACGTCGCCGTCGAGGTCGAGGTCGGCCGACACCGCCCAGGCGCCGGCCGCGGCGCCGCCGGCGCGGCGCGCGATCTCCTCGCTTGCGGCGCGGCGCAAGCCGCGCCCCGGCGCGAGCAGAGACACCGCCTCGAGGATGTTGGTCTTGCCGGCGCCGTTGGGCCCGAACAGGGCGACCATGCGGCGGTCGAGCGCCAGCTCGACGGCGGCGTGGTTGCGGAAGATCGCGAGCCGCAGCGCGGTCAAGGCGCGGCGCGGACGGTCCCCCACGCCGGCGTCACACGCGCAGCGGCATCAGCACGTAGCGCGCGTCCGCGTCGGACTGGTCGAGCACCAGCGTCGGCGACACCGAGTCGGCGAACAAGAGCTCCGCTTCGTCGCTTTCGATCTGGTTGGCGACGTCGAGCAGATACTTGGCGTTGAAGCCGATTTCGAGCGCTTCCTGATCGTAGTCGACCGAAATGTCCTCGGTCGCCTGACCGGCGTCAGGGTTGTTGGCGGACAAGGTCAGCCGGTCGGGTCCGAGCACCAGGCGCACCGAGCGCGACTTTTCGCCGGAGACGGTCGCGACCCGGTCGACGGCGTCCTTGAACACCTGGGTGTCGAGCTTGAGCAGCTTGTCGTTGCCTTGCGGGATGACGCGTTCGTAGTCCGGGTAGGTGCCTTCGATCAGCTTCGACGTCAAAACCGCCGCCCCAAGGTCGAAACGGATTTTCGATTCCGACACCGAAATCGTGACCGAGTCCGACGCCCCGTCGAGCAAGCGGCGCAGCTCGGCGACGGTCTTGCGCGGCACGATCACGCCCGGCATGCCTTCGGCCCCGGACGGCAGAGCGTGCTCGACCAGCGCCAGGCGGTAAGCGTCGGTGGCGACGGCGCGCAGCCGCGGCGGCTCGGCGCCGTTGACGACGTGAATGTGGACGCCGTTGAGGTAGTAGCGCGTCTCTTCCGTCGAGATCGCGAACTTGGTCTTGTCGATCAGGCGCATCAGCTCCGCCGGCCCGAGCTCGAACGTGTGCGTCATGCCGTCGGCGCTGAGCACCGGGAAGTCGGACGACGGCAGCACCGGCAGGACGGTCTTGAAGCGCCCGGCCTCGAGCGTCAACTTGGGGTCGTCGCCGGACGTCTCGAGACGAACGTCGGAGCCTTCCGGCAACTTGCGCACGATGTCATGCAGGGTGTGCGCGGGGGCCGTGGTCGATCCCGACGTGGCGACCTCGGCCGGCGCGGCCTCGATGATCTCGATGTCGAGATCGGTCGCGGAAAACCGCGCCGTGTCGCCTTCGGCGGTGATCAGCACGTTGGACAGGATCGGAATCGTGTTGCGGCGCTCCACGACGCTCTGAACGTGATTCAGCGCCTTCAAGAGCGCGGCGCGGTCAATCGTCAGCTTCATGGGTGTCGTCACATCGAATCAGGAGGCGCGTCGGGCGCGCGGGGGCCGTAAGGTGTAAATGAAAGCGGGCCGCCGCAAGAGGGAATTTGCGACGGCCCAGGTTCGGCGCGCTATGGCGGGCGGTGCGCGCGCCGACACAGCGGGATGGGTTAGGCGGACGGTTGTTCCCGCTGCTCAGTCAAAATGCGACGCAGCGCGTCGATGTCCGAGCGCACCGTCGGATCCATTTTCATAAGGTCTTTCACACGCTTACAGGCATGCATGACCGTCGTGTGGTCCATGCCGCCGAACCGCCGGGCGATGTCCGGCAGGGAGCGGGTGGTGAACTCTTTGCACAGGTACATGGCCTCTTGCCGCGGCCGGACGATGTCCCGGGTGCGCCGCTTGGAGAGCAGCGCGGTCAGCTGCATGCCATGGTAGGACGCTACCGCTTTTTGAATATCCTCGACGGTGACACGGCGATTCGTGCCGGCCAGCATCTCCGACAGCGCCTCCCGCGCGGTCTCCCGCGTCACCGGCAAACCGATCAGCGCGGTGCGCGTGATCACGGTCGCCAGGGCCGCTTCGAGGTCCCGCGGCAGCGCGGTGACGGCGCTGGCGAGGAAATCCAAAACCTCGGTCGGGATCTCGAGACCGCGTTTCACGAACGGGTTGTTGGCGGACATGCCTTCCAGGATGCGGCGACGCAGATCGAGGTCGGGACGTTCGATCGGACAGCCGACGGCGCCCGACAGCCGCGAGCGCAGCCGCGGATCGAGTTCGGTCAGGTCGTCGACCGGACGGTCGGCCGCCACCAGCACCCGCCCGCCTTCCGACAAGACGTCGTTGATCGCGTGGTAGAGCTCCGTCTGGGTCGACTTCGAGCCGCCCAACAGGTGGAGGTCGTCGATCAGCAGAATGTCGGCGGCCCGGACCCGGTCTTTGAATTCAAGCCCGGTCGACGCTTTCAGCGACTTCACATATTCGGCGCGGAAGCGGTCGGCGTTGAAGTAGAGCACCTCGCGGCCGTGCGCGTCGGCGGCGACGGACGACAGCAGATGCGATTTTCCGCAACCGTAAGGGCCGTGCACGACCGCCAGACGGAACGGCGGCTCACCGTCCGCCGCGATCGCCCGCGCCGCCGCGTGCGCGACCTTGTTGGCGTGGCCGACCACGAAACTGTCGAACGTGCGAGACAACGACGAACGCTTGGCGACGCCGTCGGGCGCGTCGTTGGCCGGGGCCGGACGCGCGAGGCCGTCGCCGAGCGCTTCGGCGGTCGCCGCGGCGCGCGGTTCCGGTTCCAGCCGCAGCGCGCGGTTGCGCGGGTCGACCTTTTGCCACATCGCCTTGAGCTTGCGCGGTCCGACTTCTTCGGACAGCCGCTCGCAATGCAGCGAACTGGGCGCATAGACGTTGACGAGCACGCCGTCGGCTTCGGCGACGCGCAGACCGGCGCCCCACGCCGACCAGGCTTGTTGGCCGAGCTCCTTGCGCAGTTCGTCGGCGAACGCGTCGAGCACGCGATCGGCCTCGGTGATCATGCCGTCGTCATTCATCTCGCCGTTCTCCGGTTCAATGGAAACGCGACGCGCAGCTGCTCCTTGAGAAAATAGATGACGTTGCACTTTGGTACGCCCCCTTATGATGCCCCGCCTGACGCGGGTTTGTTTTGATTTTTTTGGGCACGCCTTCCCCGATGACGGACATTCGTCCGCCTCGGCGATACGCCGGCTCGACCTCTTCCTCAGGCAAGCTCTAGGTGGTGAGAAGGCGTGCGGTTCGAGGGACGAGCGGCGCTAAATCCGCACCATTCCAAACTGGATACGGTGTCGATTTCGCGGCGCTCTCGATTCGAGACCCGGCGCGAACGCCGGCTCGATGCGATTGCGACGAGTGATCTCGCAAGATCATGTTCGCCCCCTCATTGTTTTTGTCGCCGCTTGGGTTGCGCGTTCTGCGCTCGCCAAGCGACGAACCGATAGTCCGACAAATTTATGAAATCTTAAAGTCTTGACTCGCGTATTCCACAGGTTGGGCGCGATTTTTTCAAGAAGCCGGCAGCAAAACGCAAAAAACCGACCCCAGTTTACTTG
>JAJFFL010000075.1 GCA_021776705.1 Alphaproteobacteria bacterium | reverse complement strand
TGGCGGACCAGGCGGAATTTCTGTTCCTTCCACGCCCGATCGCGCTCGAAGGCAAGGCGGGGAAAGCCTTGGACGCCGACGCGGTCGAACGACTTAAGCGATTGAAAACACGTCTCGAAAGCGCCAAGGATTGGTCCGACGCGGCGCTCAAGTCCGAGCTCGACGCGTTCGCCGTCAGCGAAGACGTCGGCTTTGGAAAGATCGGCGGACCGTTGCGGGCGGCCTTGACGGGCGGGGCGCCGGCTCCCGACATCTCCGCCGTGCTAGAGTTGATCGGCCGCGACGAATCGCTCGCGCGCCTCGGCGACGCCCTCGCCGTCCGGTGAGGGGCTTCCCATATTCGAATTCGCCGCTGGGCTGCGGCGCGTGTTCAGGGACTTGCAGATGACGATGAACGCCAAACCCGCCGGAGAAGCCGTGCTGCGACTGCCCGACGGCACCGAGTTGAAATTGCCGATGCACCAGGGCTCGGAAGGTCCGGCGGTCGTCGACGTGCGCTCGCTGTACAAGCAGGGCCGGGTGTTCACGTTCGACCCCGGCTTCACGTCGACGGCGAGCTGCGAAAGTCAGATCACCTACATCGACGGCGACGAAGGCGTGTTGCTCTACCGCGGCTACCCGATCGACCAGCTGGCGGAGAAATCCAACTTCCTGGAAGTCTGCTATCTGCTCCTGCACGGCGAACTTCCGAACGAAAAGCAACTCACCGACTTCACGCGCTCGATCACCTACCACACGATGCTGCACGCGCAGTTCGACCGCTTCTTCGAGGGCTTCCGCCGCGACGCCCATCCGATGGCGATCATGACCGGCGCCGTCGGGGCCCTGTCGGCCTTCTACCACGACTCCACCGACATCGCGGACCCGCGCCAGCGGATGATCGCCAGCCACCGTATGATCGCGAAAATGCCGACGATCGCGGCGCGCGCATTCAAGTATTCGATCGGCCAGCCGTTCGTCAGCCCGCGCAACGAACTCGGCTACGCCGACAATTTCCTCCGCATGTGTTTCATGGTGCCGGCGGAGGACTACGAGGTGAACGAGGTTCTGGCGCGCGCCATGGACCGGATCTTCATTCTCCACGCCGACCACGAGCAAAACGCGTCGACGTCGACCGTGCGGCTCGCGGGATCGTCGGGCGCCAACCCGTTCGCCTGCATCGCCGCCGGCATCGCTTCGCTGTGGGGCCCGGCGCACGGCGGGGCCAACGAAGCGGCGCTCAACATGCTCGCCGAAATCGGCTCGGTCGACCGCATTCCGGAATTCATCGCCCGCGCCAAGGACAAGAACGACCCGTTCCGCCTGATGGGCTTCGGCCACCGCGTCTACAAGAACTACGACCCGCGCGCGACGGTCATGCGCAAGTCCGCGCACGAAGTCCTGGCGGTCCTCGGCATCAAGGACGATCCGTTGCTCGACGTCGCCATGGAGCTCGAGAAGATCGCGCTGGTCGACGAGTATTTCGTCGAAAAAAAGCTCTACCCCAATGTCGACTTCTACTCCGGCATCACCTTGAAGGCGCTCGGCTTCCCGACCGACATGTTCACGGTGCTGTTCGCCCTCGCCCGCACCGTCGGCTGGATTGCGCAGTGGACGGAGATGATCGAGGACCCGGACCAGAAAATCGGCCGCCCGCGGCAGATCTACACCGGCGCCAAGACTCGCGACTATGTGCCGGTGAAAAAGCGCTAGGCCGCCGGCGGCCGCGCGGCGGCCAGCACCCGCATCACCGCGTCCGCCGCCTTGGCGCTCGGCGAGGCTCCGTCGCCCTTCATCTTGGCGATCGCGGCGGCGAGCTTGGCGCGCGTCGAGCGCGCCAGCTCCGGGTTGTCGAGAAACGCGTCGACGGCGGCGGCGAGGCGTTCTCCGGTCGCGTCGAACTGGACGCACTCCGGCACGATGCGCTCGCCGGCCGCCATGTTGACCAATGAGATGTGCGGGGCCGTGTAGATCACCTTCGCGATCGCCCAGGTGACGAGCCCGAGCTTGTAGGCGGCGACGGTCGGCACGCCGGCCATGGCGAGTTCGGTGACGACGGTGCCGGAGCACGACAGGGCGACGTCGGCGGCGGCGAAGGCGTCGTCACGTTCCGGCTCGTCGATCAGGATCGCCTCGTGCAGCCGCGCATCGTCGGCGGCGCGCGCGCGCACGTCGGTGGCGACTGACTCCGCAAGCGGCGCGACCAGCACGAGATCGTCGCCATGGCGCGCCTTGAGACGCGCCATGGCGTCGGCGAACGGTTCGGCGAGGCGGCGCACTTCCGAGCCCCGGCTTCCGAAAAGCACCAGAGCGACCTTGGCCGCGGCCGGGATCTTGTAGCGGGCGCGGAAGGCGGCCCCGTCGCCGTCAAACGTCTGCTCCAGCGCCGGATGGCCGACGAAGGTCGCGGCCAGTCCGGCGCGCTCGAAGTACGGCGGCTCGAACGGCTGCAGCACGAGCACCTCGTCGACGCACGCCGCCAGCGTCTTCGCCCGCCCCGGGCGGGTGGCCCAGACCTGCGGGCCGGCGTACTTGACCACCGGCAGCTCCGGCCGGCGCTTCTTGAGCCGCTGGGCGACGCGCAGAGTGAAGCCCCAACTGTCGATGAGCACGGCGATGTCGGGAGCCGCCGCATCGGCGCAGGCGGCTGTCTCCTCGGCCCGCTTCACCACGCGCGGATAGGCCGCCAGACCCTCGAGCAGGCCGAGCACCGACAACTCGCGGATGTCGAACGGGCTGACGACGCCGCGCGCGGCCATCCGCCGCCCGCCGACGCCGCAGAACTCGGCGTCGGGGACGCGCTCCCGCAGCTTGTCGATCAACCCGGCGCCGAGCGCGTCCCCGGACGGTTCCGCGGCGACGAGAAAGAAGCGCGGCGGGGCGCTCATGACTCCTCGGTCGGGGCCACGGCGACGACGAACAGGCCGGCGGCGTCGGCGGCCTCGGCCACCGCCGCGCGGTCGATGATCAGCGCCCCGCCCGCCTCAACCGCGACGCCGGCGAGACCGGCGGCGGCCGCCCCCTCGACGGTCGCGACTCCGAGCGTCGGCAGATCGATGCGGCGCTCCTGAATCGGCTTCGGCGCCTTGACCAGGACCCCGCGACGGGCGCCGGGCGCTCCGCGCAGCGTCGCCGGCAGCCCGGCGACCCGCGCCAGCATCTCGTCGGTGCCCTCCTGCGCCTCGACCGCCAGCACCAGGCCGCCGCAGACCACCGCGCCCTGGCCGACGTCGCAGCGCCCGAGCGCGCGCACGACCTCAAAGCCCTTGGCGATGTCGGCCGCGTGGTCGTCGCCCGCGGCGAGGCGTCCCACGGGGCCCGGCGCCGGGGCCAGCGTCGCCGCGGCCTCCTCGGCGCCGATGACGCGAAAGCCCTCTTTCTCGAACACCCCGATCATCAACCGCAGCAGCGCGTCGTCGCCTTGGCGCGCCGCGATCAGCGCCTTGGGCAGCAGCGCGGCGCCGCGCAAATCGACCTTGAGGTCGGCGAAGTTGGGCCGCTTGACGACCCCGGCGAAGGTCACGGCGTCGCAGCCGGCGGCCTTGAACAGGTCGAGGACCTTGCCGACTTCGCCGATGCCGGCGGCGCACGCCGGCCCGCCGCCGAAGTCGCCCGGATCGGCGAAGCCGCGCAGCGCCGCGACGACGATCGGCTTGCCCTGGGCCGCGCACGCCGCGGCGACCTCGAGCGGCAAGGCGCCGCCGCCGGCGATCATCCCAAGTTTGGTCCAGGAAGCGGCCATGGCGCGGCCTAGCGCGGCTCCGGCACGCACAGCGGCCGGGCGGCGGGCGCGCGGATGAAATCGACGATCTCGATCACTTCCGAACGTTCCTTGAACAGAGCCGCGGCGTCGTCGACGCGCTCCTGGAAGGCGCCTTCGGCGGCGAAGATCAGCCGGTAGGCGGTGCGCAGGTCATGGATCGTGTCGCGGGTGAACCCACGACGCTTCAGGCCGACCAGGTTGAGGCCGGCGAGTTCGCCGTGGTTGTCGACCATGCCGTAGGGGATGACGTCGCCGGTCACCGGCGCGCCGCCGCCGATGAAGGCGTGGCGGCCGACGCGGCAGTTCTGGTGGATCGCCGACAATCCCCCCATGATCACCTTGTCGCCGATCACCACCGCGCCGCCGAGCGTGGCGTGGTTGGCGAACACGACGCCGTCGCCGACGATCGAGTCGTGGCCGACGTGCGCGCCGACCATGAAGTAGCCGTCGTTGCCGACCCGGGTCTCGCCGCGCGCGGCTTCGGTGCCGAGATGCATCGTCACCTGTTCGCGCAAGACGTTGCGGGCGCCGATGCACAGACCGCTGTCCTCGCCCTTGAACTTGAAGTCCTGCGGCGGATGGCCGAGCGCGGTGAACGGGTGGATGCGGGTGTCCTCGCCGATCTCCACCCGGCCGGCGATGTGGACGTGCGCCATCAGGCTCACCCGATCGCCGAGCGTGACCTTGGGGCCGACGATGCAATAGGGGCCGATGCTGACGTCGGCGCCGAGCTCAGCCCCGTCGTCGACGATGGCGGTGGCGTGCACCTTGACGCTCACGCCTTGATCTCGACGACCTTGGCGGCGAATTCGGCGTCGGCGGCGCGCTTGCCGTTGACCAGCGCCTGGCCCTCGAACTTGAAGATGCCGCGGCGCGCCAGCAGCGTCTTGACCGGCATCTCGATCACGTCACCGGGCCGCACCGGATGCCGGAACCGCGTCTTGTCGATCGACATGAAGAAAATCGTGTGGCGCGACACATCGACGTCGAGCGACTTCGACATCAGGATCGCGCCGGTTTGGGCCAGCGCTTCGATCATCAAGACGCCCGGCATGATCGGATAACCTGGGAAGTGGCCTTGAAAAAACGGCTCGTTCATGGTCACGGACTTGATGCCGCGGATCGACTCCATGGCCACATAGTCCACCGCCCTGTCGACGAGCAAGAACGGGTAGCGGTGCGGAATCAGCTTCAACACCTCGTCCGGTCCGATGACTCCGCTGTCGACGTCCGCGTCGGCCAAAACGTCCATGCCCCCTTGCCTCATTTCTGGCGCGCCAGGCGCGCCACCGCGGCGACCTCGCGGAAAAACGTCCGGATCGGCTTCGCCGGCGTGCCGGCCCAGGTTTCGCCCGCCGGCACGTCGCGCATCACCAAGGTCGCGCCGGCCAGCCTCGCGCCGTCGCCGACGTGGCAATGGTCGGCGATTCCGACCGATCCGCCCAACATCACCCCGTCGCCGAGCGTGACGCTGCCCGACAAGCCGCAACAGCCCGCGACGACGCAATTGCGGCCG
This sequence comes from Alphaproteobacteria bacterium, assembly GCA_021776705.1. Classification (GTDB taxonomy): domain Bacteria; phylum Pseudomonadota; class Alphaproteobacteria; order Caulobacterales; family Maricaulaceae; genus JAJFFL01. The sequence goes on along the minus strand of JAJFFL010000075.1, from coordinate 1,415 downwards.
ATATTCACGTTGTGCGCGATCTGAACCAGGTTGTCGATCTTCGTGCCGTCGCCGATCACGGTCTCGTCGAAGGCGGCGCGGTCGATCGTGGTGCAGGCGCCGATCGACACGTCGTCGCCGATCCGCACCGTTCCGACGTGCGGGCGGTCCAAGAGGCCCTTCTCGAACACGGCGAGGCCGAAGCCGTCCTCCCCGATGACGGAATTCGCCAGCACCGCGGTGCGCGCGCCGAGATCCGCGCACAAGACCACCGCGCCGGCGCCGATGCGGGAGTCCGGTCCGATCGTGACCCCGGGCCCGATCACCGCGTTCGGCGCGATGTGAACGTTGTCGCCGATCTTCGCCCCAGGCCCGACGACGGCGGTCGCGGCGATCCGCGCCGTCGCTGCGACGTCGGCGTCCGGCGACACGCCGCTAAGGTCGATGGGAATTTCGCGGCGCGCGATCAGCCGCGCCGCGGCGCGCGCGAAGGCGGCCTGCGGATGGTCGACGATCACCGCCCTGACGCCCGCGGCTTCGGCGCGCGGCACGGCGTCGTCGCGCACGAACACCGCCGTCGCCCGCGTGGTCTCGAAACCGCTCGCGTAGCGGTCGTCTTCAAAGTAAGCGACCGCGCCGTCGCCGGCGCGGTCCAAGGGAGACACGTCGCGGACCTCGATCCCGCCGGCGTCGCCGCCTGACAGGCGGCCTCCGACGACGGCGATCAGGTCGGCGAGAGCGACGGGGCCGCGCGCGTCATAGAACCGGGAATCGGCCACGGCGCAGCCCCGCTGTCACGTAATCACTCGCCGCTGGCCGCGGCCAAGGCGGCTTCGTCTTCCGGGTCCGGCGCAAAGACCCGCTCGACCGGCGTCGTCGTCATCGCGGCGTTGAGATTGGCGATGACTTCGTCGGTCACGTCGACCGAGTCGCCGGCGTAGATCAGCATTTCGCGCTCGACCATGATGGTCGCGCCCTTTTCGTCGACCAGCGCTTGCAGCACTTCGTCGAGCTTGATGCGCACCGGGCGCAAGGCTTGCACCTTCGTCGCCACCAGCTCCCGCGCCTTGATCTGCTCGGAATAGCTCAAGCGGACGAGCTTGCTCTGCAGGTCTTTGCTTTTCTCGAGAAGATCCGGCCGGTCGCTCAGCGCCTCGCGGGTCAAGGACGCGGTTTCAGACTGAAAAGCCTCCAACTCGCCTTGCACCGGCGCGCCTTCCGAGCGCAATTCGTCTTGCATCGTCTGGGCGATGGATTCGAGTTGGGCCTTGATGTGCTTGCCGACGGCCGATTGGTTCAAAACCCGATCGGAATCCATCACGAGAATGTTTTGCGCCATCGCCTGAGCCGGCGCGAACGCGGTGAAAAGGAAAGCCGCGGCGGCCGCGGCGCGCATACGTCCCATCATGTTGTTGAACCTTGTGGTTTGACCTTCA
>JAJFFL010000074.1 GCA_021776705.1 Alphaproteobacteria bacterium | reverse complement strand
GCCCAGTGGTTCCCGAAGCTGGCGGTGTTGGAGACCCCCGGCGTGCGCGGCGCGACGACCGACCGCTGGGCCGGCCGCCAGTTCCACGCCGGCACCGAGTTCTACGCCGACTTCGCGGATTACACCGTCGAAATCACCGCGCCGGCCGACGTCGTCATCGGCGCCACCGGCCGCCGCACTGCCGAGGCGGTCGGCGACGCGACCCAGACCGTCACCTATCAACAGCGCGCCGTCACCGATTTCGCATTTACGGCCGGCGGTTTCGATGAATACGCGTCGGCGTGGGACGCGCCCGGCGGCGATCCGGACGTCGACGTGCGCTACCTCGTGTTCGCCGGCAAACCGTTCGATCTCGGTCGCGCCCAAGACGCCGTCCACGGCGCCCTGCAAGTGATGAACACGCGAGTCGGCGCCTACCCCTACGACGTCCTCACCGTCGTTTATCCGCCGGTGAGCGGGATCACGGTCGGCGGCATGGAATACCCGACCTTGTTTACCGGAATCGTGGCCGACGATCTTGTGCTGAAAAGCCCGATCGGCGACACGCGGTTGTTCGAGACCGTCGACATCCACGAATTCGGGCACCAGTACTTCCAGCACCTTCTCGCCACGAACGAGCAGACTGAAGCCTTCATGGACGAGGGGTTCAACAGCTACTGGGAGGGCGAAATAATGGTCGACCTCTTCGGGCGAGCGACGTCGAACGGCACGATGTTCGGCCGGCCGATGGACCAGCAGACGGGCACCCGCATCGGCGCGAAAGAGTCCTTCGCCAAGATGCGCGAGGCGATCGCCAAACGACCGTCGAGCCTGTTCGAACCCGGGACCGGCGGAAGTCAGATCTACCCGCGTTCGGCGGTGGTGCTGCAAACCGCGGAGGGCTTGTTTGGCCAGGACGTAACCGACGCGGTCTTTCAAGCCTATTTCGACGAGTGGAAGTTCCGGCATCCGGACATCGACGATTTCTTGGACGTCGCCGCACGCGTCGGCGGGGCCGAGGTCGAAGGTTTTCTGCGCGAGGCGTTTTTCACGCCGATTCATCCCGACTTCGAAGTCGACCGGGCGACGACGCGCGAGTTTGAGCCGCCGTCGGGGCGCTACGTCCGCGACGACGGCGACGTCGTAGTCGGCGCCGACAATCGCGACGAGGCGCGTGGCTTCGTCATCGACGACCGCGCGCGCGAAACGGACGGCCGCGTTTGGGTCGAGATCACGGATCCGGGTTGGGCCGATTTGGACGGCCGCCGCGACGGCCGGGTCCACCAGGAAAGTTTCGCGCCAACGGCGGGCGAGGCGGCTAACGCCGACGCCGACGCGGCGTTCTATGTGAGTGTCGTGCGGATCAAGGGGCCGGCCTGGTCGAACCTGCCGATCGAGGTCGTGCTGACATTCGAGGACGGCGTCGAGATTCGCGAAACCTGGTCAGGTCAGGCGGCGTGGCGCGGCTACCGAATCGTCCGTCCGGCGAAACTCGCCGCCGTGCGGCTCGATCCCGAAAACAAGATCATGCTCGACCTGGATCCGGCCAACAATTCCAAGTTGTTGTCGCCTGACGGCGATCTCAAAGCGGACTGGTCGATGTGGACGGGCGCGTTCGTGCAGTTTCTTGTCAGCGTCGTATGGGGAGTGTCGTGATGAGCCGTGCGCCGGTCGTCGTCGCCGCGGGCCTGACCAAGGGTTCCTGGCTTCTCATCTTGCTCCGCGTCGCCGCCGGGGTGCTGATTTTCGTTCCAGCCTATCTCGCCGCGGCAGGGCCCGCCGGAGAGGCGGCGGCGTCGGCCTTCTTCGTCGACGCCGGATCGCCGACGCCATGGACGCAGTTCAACCAGTTGTTCGGCGACGTGATCGAAAAAGCGTTCGACATCTGGTGGATCTGGTTGCTTCTGGCGATCTTCTTCAAGTTTTTCCTCGACGCCGCCGCGCTGGCTTGCTTCACGCACGTTGATCGCGCCGGCGCGCAAAGCCGAGCGTTGCGCCGCATCTTCTCCGGCGGCTGGGCCTGGTTCTGGTCGATGCTGCGAATCGGGCTGCTTTCCGCCGTGCTGCTCGTGCCGGCGCTTGTCGTACTTGCGATAATCGTCGGACCAGGCTTCAACATCACCGACTTGCCCGCCGACGCGTCAGCCTACAACAACATGATCGTCAAGCCGCTGATCGGGGGCGCGACGTTTGCCGTGTGGGCTCGGGTGGTCGGGGCCTTGGCGCTGCACGCCAAAGCCGCCGCCGTCGTCCACGACCGCAAGAATTCCTTTGTCGCGATCGGGCGCGGGCTGAAGACGCTGGTGTCGAATCCGCTGCAGGCGACCGTTTTCTACGTCGTTTTGACGATCGCCGTCACGGCGCTCGGCGCTTTCGTGCTGGTGTCTTGGCGAAACGCCGATCTTGCCGGCGGCGCCTGGTCGACGTGGTTCGCAGTATGGATCGCATCGTTGTTCGTGCAAGCCTACGTGTGGCATTGGCTGGCGCGCTCGGCGGTTCTGATCGCGGTCGGCCGCGCCGACGGCGGGGTTGTGTCTGAACCGCGCTCGGCGCCGGGGCCGGAGCCAGCGCCCGCGGCCGCCTGAACTCGAGCGGCTTCCGCGCGGCGCAAAGTCCGCTAACGTCGCGCGCGATGCGGACTCTCTACCATTGGCGGCTCGACCCTTTTTCACGCCAGGCCCGGGTGGCCTTGGCGGAGAAGGGGATGCGGGCCCGGCTCGTCGAAGAGCACGTGTGGGACGGCCGCCAGGATTTCTTGTCTCTCAACCCGGCCGGCGCGACGCCGGTGCTGGTGCTCGAACCGGGTCAGCGGCGCACGTCGATCGTCGGCGCGCGGGCGTTGTTGGAGTATCTTGAAGAAATCCAGCCGGATCCGCCGTTCCTGCCGCGGGGAGCCCCCGAACGCGCCGAGGCGCGACGCATGGCCGACTGGTTCGACCGCAAATTCGATGCGGAAGTGAACGCCTACCTGCTGTTCGAAAAGGTTGAGAAGAAAATCACCGGCGGCGGGCCGCCGGATCCCGCCGCGATCCGCGAAGGCCGCGTCCATTTGAAGAGGCACCTCGCCTATGTCTCCCAGCTCGCCGAGGGCCGCGGCTGGCTCGCCGGCGACAAGATGTCGATCGCCGACATCGCCGGCGCGGCGCATCTGTCGTGTCTGGACTATCTCGGCGAGCCGGACTGGGACGAAGTCCCTCCGGCGCGAGAGTGGTATCAGAAAATCAAGGCGCGGCCGTCGTTCGACTCGCTGCTGCAGGACGTGCTGCCCGGCATCGCCCCGGCGCGCGCCTACGCTGACGTGGAGATCTGACGTGCCGGCCGCCAAGGACGCCGTCAAGGCGATCGCCCGTGAGCTGGGTTTCGACGCGACCGGCGTCGCTTCGGCGGCCGATCCGTGGCCGGCGGCCGCGCGGCTGCGAGAGTTCGTCGCGCTCGAACGTCACGGAGATATGGCGTGGATGGAGACGACCCTCGACCGCCGCGCCCATCCGACGGCGATGTGGCCGGACGCGCGCACGGCGGTGATGGTCGGCCTCAACTACGGCCCCGACCGCGACCCGATGGCGGCGTTGGCGCGGCGCGGCGAGGGGATTATCTCGGTGTACGCGCGCGGCGGCGACTACCACGACCTGATCAAGAAACGGCTCAAACAGCTCGCCGGCCGCGTCGCCGAGATCACTCGAGGCGACGTGAAGGTGTTCGTCGACACCGCGCCGTTGATGGAAAAGCCGCTCGCCGAACGCGCCGGCGTCGGCTGGCAGGGCAAGCACACCAACCTTGTCAGTCGTGAATTCGGTTCCTGGCTTTTTCTCGGCGCTGTGCTGACGTCGGCGGAACTGCCGCCCGATCCGCCGGAAAGCGACCATTGCGGCGCCTGCCGCCGGTGTCTCGACGTCTGTCCCACCGACGCCTTCCCGAACCCGTACGAACTCGACTCCCGGCGGTGCCTTTCGTACCTGACGATCGAACACGCCGGCCCGATTCCGCGCGAGTTCCGCGCCGCCATGGGCAACCGCGTGTACGGCTGCGACGACTGCCTTGCGGTGTGCCCGTGGAACAAGTTCGCCGCCGCGGCGCGTGAGCATGCGCTTCAGCCGCGGCCGGAGCTGACAGCCCCAGCGCTCGCCGACCTCGTCGACCTCGACGACGCTGGATTCCGCCAGGTGTTCGCCGGTTCCGCGGTCAAGCGCGTCGGCCGCGACCGATTTGTTCGCAACGTCTTGATCGCGATCGGCAACTCCGGCGACGCGTCGTTGCTGGCGGCGGCCGAGGACCGTCTCGACGACGCAGCTCCGGTGGTGCGCGGCGCCGCCGTGTGGGCGTTCGCGCGCCTGGCGTCGGTCGATCGCTTCCGCGCGTGCTATGACGCGCGGCGGGCGGAGGAGATCGATCCCGACGTCGCGGACGAATGGGACGCCGGCCTCGCGGCCGGGCGGCGAGAGGGGGCGGCGTGACGCGCCGACGGTTGAAACTATCGAAAGCGATGAAAGCGCGGCTGTGGCGGCTGGCGCGGCGCTCCGTGTATGTCGCGTTCGGGTTGTTGGCGGCGTCGGTGGTCTGGACCGCCGCCTACGTCGTTGTCGAACCGCCGACCACGATCACGATCCTGCAACGCGCCGCCGCCGGGGCCGACGTTCGCCGCCGGCCGATCGCCCTGGAATATGTGTCGCCGCACTTGGTTCGCGCCGTCATCGCGGCCGAGGACACGCGGTTTTGCGTTCATGACGGGTTCGACACCGAGGCGATCCGCGCCGCTCTCGCCGACGCTCGCCGTGGCGCCGGGCTGCGCGGCGCCTCGACGATCTCGCAGCAGACGGCGAAGAACGCGTTTTTATGGACCGGCGGCGGCTTCGCGCGCAAAGCCGCGGAAGCTTGGTTCACCCTCTGGGCCGAGGCCTTGTGGTCGAAGCGCCGGACGATGGAGATTTATCTCAACGCGGCGGAGTGGGGCGACGGGATTTTCGGCGCCGAGGCCGCCGCCCAGGCGCGTTTCGGCAAGTCCGCCGCCCACCTGACGCCGCGCGAGGCGGCGTTGCTCGCCGCCGTCTTGCCGAGTCCCAACAAATGGCGCCTTGACCCGCCGGGGCCGTACGTGACGTCGCGCGCCGCGACGATCGAGGCCCGCATGGGCGTCGTGCGTCGCGACGCGTTGGCGCGCTGTGTCTTGCGAAATTCCTAGCGCGACGTGCGTATGGCTTCCCGCACACGACCGCGCACCAGCAGCGCGTCGATGTCGTCGGGCGCGATTTCAACGGCGCGCCGCACGTCGGATTGCGCCTTCTCCAGGTCGCCGAGCTCAAGGTGCGCGTCGGCCCGCAACTGAAGGGCCAAGGAATCATCCGGGCGTCGCGACAGCGCCGTCGTGAGATCGCGCACCGCGTTGTCGAAGTTTTCCATCAGGGCGTAGGCGCGCGCTCGATCGATGAACACGTCCGGGTCGCCGGGCGCGATGAGCAATGCCTGGGTGAAGGCGCGCTCGGCCTCCACCGGGGCGCGAGCCAGCAGCCACGCGTTGCCGGCTTGGGCGAGCAGATCTTTGCGCCGCTCTGCGGTGCCGCCGTCCGGAGCGAGGCCGATTTCCTCCAACCGCGCCGCGGCTTCTTCAGTCTTGCCGAGTTGCAGCAACGCCAGAGCGATGCAGTGCCGCGCCAACATGCCGCCGCCTTCGCCGCGCCACTGCAGCCCGTCTTCGTAGGCCTCTTCAGCGTCGGACGACGTCTTGTCGATGCAGGCTTGGTACCGTTCTTGGTCGACGCGGTCCCAATTGATCTCCTGCGCGTCGGCGGCCGCAGGCAACGCCAAGGCGCCGGCCGCGGCGAGAAGAAGTAGCGTTTTCATCAGAGTCGATCCCCTCGAGCCCGGTGGTTCTTGTCGCGCCCCCTAGGCGTCCCCTCCGCGTCGGCAGCCTAGGACGCAAACCGAACACACGGCAATCGGTTTGCGCCTGGGCGCGTCCGGACGCGCCGATCAGAGCGCCGCGTCCGCCAAGCCGCCGAGGGTTCCCGCGACCCGAAGCAGCCGTTCGAGGTCGTTCGAGGTCGACAGCCGATGGTCGCCGTTCTTGACCAGGTGCAACACGACGTCATCGCTGGTCAGGGCGTTCATGACCGCGAGCGCATGCTCCCACGGCACGTCAGGATCACGACGGCCCTGGACGATGCGCACCGGAACGTCGAGCCGAATCGGGCCGTCGAGGACCAGGTGGTCGCGGGATTCGTCGAGCAAGCGCCGCGTGATCGGCGTCGGCTCGGGGTCATAGTCGGACGGCTCCAGCCAGACGCCGTCTCGGTCCAGGGCCGCCTGGGCCGCTTCGGACAGGTTCGGCCGCATCAGGCGTTCGGTGAAATCCGGCGCCGGGGCAATCAGGTAGAGTCCGGCGACGCGGTCCGGCCGGGCTAGGGCGGCCAGAATCGCGATCCAGCCCCCCATCGACGAGCCGACGAGCACCTGAGGGCCGTCAGTCAGGCGGTCGATCGCGGCCAGGGCGTCGTCTTTCCAGCGGCCGATCGTTCCGTCCGCAAAGTCGCCGGTCGAGGCGCCGTGTCCGAAATAGTCGAAGCGCAGAAATGGGCGTTGGCCTCCTGCCGCCCAGGCGTCCAGCACCACGGCCTTGGTCCCGTCCATGTCGGAGCGAAAGCCGCCGAGCCACACGAATCCGGCTCGAGACGCGACTCCGGGACGGCGCCGGTAGGCGATGGCGTGCCCGTCGGTGCGGGGGAGCCGTTCGAGGGGCGGAGCGTCGATCATCGATTTCCGGCGGCGAACGCGGTAGGTCTCGGCGGCTTTAGAAGCCGCATGGTGGATTGTCGAGCGTTGTCCCTCACCGTTCTCCAGGTCATTCCTGAACTCGACGCCGGCGGCGCCGAACGCACGACGGTCGACATCGCCAAGGCGATCGTCGCGGCCGGCGGACGCGCCCTCGTGGCGAGCCAGGGCGGCCGGTTGGAGCGCGAGCTGCGCGACGCCGGCGGCGAGCTCGTCCGTCTGGATGTGAAATCCAAGAGCCCGGCGACGATCTGGGCGAACGCCCGCAAGCTCGCCGATCTAATACGGGCCGAGAACGTCGACGTGGTCCACGCCCGGTCCCGGGCCCCGGCGTGGAGCGCCCTGCGGGCCGCGCGCGACGCCAAGCGCCCGTTCGTGACTACCTACCACGGAACCTACAACGCCAAGACCCGCCTCAAGCGCTGGTACAATTCAGTGATGGCGCGGGGCGACGTCGTGATCGCTAATTCGCGGTTCATCGCGGAGCGTATCCGCGCCGAACACAAGATCGCCGACGACCGGATCGTGGTCATCCCTCGGGGCGCCGATCTCGAGGTGTTCGACCGCCGCCGGATCGAGCCCGAGCGTATCGCCGCCCTGCGCGCGGACTGGCGCGCCGGTGTCGAAGGGGAAAAATTCGTCATCCTCCTGCCTGGGCGGCTGACGCGCTGGAAGGGGCAGGCCGTCGCCATCGAAGCGTTGGCCGGACTGAGCGACCTCGCCGAGACCCCGCCGGTATTGGTGATGGTCGGCGACGAGCAGGGCCGCGACGGCTACCGGGCGGAGCTGGAGCGTTTGGCCGAGGATCGATTGGTGGCCGACAAGGTGAGATTCCCCGGCCACTGCGACGACATGCCTGCCGCCTACGCCTGCGCCGACTTGGTGCTGTCGACGTCGGTCGAGCCGGAGGCCTTCGGACGGGTGGCGGTCGAGGCGCAAATCATGGGAAGGCTGGTCGTCGCGTCCGACCATGGCGGCGCGCGCGAAACGGTCGTCGACGGGCAGGGCGGCTGGCGGGCGCCGCCCGGCGACGCCGCCGCGCTCGCTGGCGCGATTCGGCGGATCGCCGCGATGTCGCCGGACGACCGGTTCGCGGCCGGGCAACGGGGTGCGGCACGCACCCGGCGCGAGTTTTCAGTGGAGGCCATGCAAACGGCCACCTTGTCGGTGTATGAACGGGTCCTCAGGGAGGCTCGGTGAGCAAGACGGTCGACATTTTGGTGATCAAGACCGGCGGTCTTCGCGGCTACGTGCAGGCGCTGCCGGCGATGAAGGCGGTGCGCGCGGCGCACCGGTCGGCGCGAATCACGGTGCTGACGTCGTCCGAACTCGTCGGCCTCGCCAACGACACGCCCTACATCGACGACGTCGAAGTGATCGGCGACGTGGCCGACGGGCGGGAGACGGCGCGGGTCGGCGCCGAAATCAAGAAGGCGAAGTTCGAGCGCGTTTACGACTTCGACCGCAACCCCGCGAGCGAGAAGATTTTCCAGGCCTCGAAACTGTTCGGTCCGTCCTGGATCGGCGGCGGCAAGGGCATGAAGTATTGCTTTCCGGATCACGACGCCAAGGGCATGCATCCGACGGACGTCGCGCTGCAGCAGCTCAAGGTGGCCGGTCTGACCCCGAGCGTGGAGCCGATCCCCGACGTGTCCTGGGCGGCGACGTCGCGGCGCAACGCGCCCAGCCTGAAACCGGAATTCTTCGGCTTGACGACTCCGTTCGTGTTGCTGGCGCCCGGGTCGGGCGGGGATTCGGACGCGCCGCGGTGGCCGACGGCCCGGTTCGCCGGGCTCGCCGCGCGTCTCGCCGCCAACGGCGTCGCCGTCGCCATCGTCTCAGATCCCGAGGACCGAGCTGAAGCTCGCGACGTCTCGTCCGCGTTTCCAGGCGCCAAGGACCTCACCAGCCGCGCCGACGTCACCCAAGTGGCGGCGCTCGCGACCCACGCCGGCGGGGCGCTCGGCCACTTCGATTCCGGCGTCGTCCACTTGATCGCGGCCGGCGGGGCCACCACCTTGTCGATCGCGCCGTCGGCCGAAGCCGGGGACCTCTTGGGGCCGCGCGGACGTTCCGTGATCACCGTCAACGCGCCCGATCCGACCCGCACGACGGTCGAGTACGCGGCTCAAATGTTCGCCATGTTCGCGCACGTCGGGTCGCTTGAGGCCTTGGCGGCGCACGATTGAACACGTATCCAGGCGAGAGAACACTTGACCCCCGCGCCGACGCGCGGATCATCCTGCATCGTTGGCGATGCGCCGTTAGGGAGAAGCAGCATAGCTCGAAGACCACCGCCCGCTCCGACGTCCAAGTCGGGGCCCCGCGTGAACGAGGACATCCTCTCACCGCGCGTTCTGCTCATCGATGAAAATGGCGAAAAGCAAGGCGAAATGCCCACGGACTCGGCCCGCGAAGCCGCGGTCGAGGCCGGCCTCGACCTGGTCGAGGTGTCGCCGAACGCCGATCCGCCGGTGTGCAAGATTCTCGACTTTGGGAAACTGAAGTACGAAGAGCAAAAGAAGAAAAACCAAGCCAAGAAGAAGCAAAAGACGGTCGAGGTCAAAGAGATCAAGATGCGGCCGAACATCGACACGCACGACTATGAAGTCAAAGCGAAGGCGATGCGGCGCTTCTTTGAAGAAGGCGACAAGGTCAAGGTGACGTTGCGTTTTCGCGGACGCGAAATGGCGCATCAAAACCGTGGCGTCGAGCTGCTCAACCGGGTCAAGGAGGACTTTGGCGAACTCGCCAAAGTGGAGTTCGAGCCGAAGCTCGAAGGCCGTCAGATGATCATGATCCTCGCTCCGAGGTAGACGCCGGCGTCGCCAGGCGGCGGGGCGCCGGATTTTCGCTTGATCGAGCCGAATGTTATACTATAACAACCGGATCGTTCAGGAGAATTTCGTGCGCGCCCTCGACGCTTCAGGCATCGGCTTGTCCATCATCTGTCTCGTGCATTGCGCGGCGTTGCCGCTGATCGCGAGCGCCGCGCCGGCGTGGGCGTCCTACTCGGGCGTCGAAAGCGTCGGCGTGCATTGGGCGTTGCTCGCCGCCGCGGCGCCGATTTCGGCGTTCGGGTTGTGGCTCGGGTTTCGCGGCGCCGGGGTCAGCGTCCCGCTCGCCGCCGCCGCCGGAGCCGGCGTCGCCCTGATGCTCGTCGGGGCCGCCGACGTTCTGCCGCACGCCTACAGCGATGTCTTGACGGTCGCCGGCGTGGCGGTGCTGGCTTTGGTCCACGGGCTTAATTGGCGACGCCGCGCGCGCTGCGCGACGGCGTGACCGCGCCGGTCGCCGTTCGCGCGTCGGCATGATCCGCATCTCTGACCTTTGTCACGTCTACGGCCCGCGGACGGTTCTCGACGTCCCGTCGTGGGAGATCGCCGACGGCGCCGCGGCGTTGGTGATCGGCGGTTCCGGGTCCGGAAAATCCACTCTTCTGCACGTGCTCGCCGGTCTTCTGACGCCGACGCGGGGCCGCGCCGAAATCGACGGCGTCGACTTCGCGAAGCTGAAGCCGGGGGCGCGCGACCGAACCCGCGGCGCGACCGTCTCGATCGTCTTCCAGGGTGTCCACTTGCTCCCGGCCCTCGACGTCGCGGGCAACCTCGCGCTCGCCGCCGACCTCGCCGGCACGCCGGCTGGCGGCGACCGGGTCGAACGGCTTCTCATGCGCCTCGGTCTCGCTCACCGGGCGCACGCCAAGCCGCGGGAGCTGTCGGGCGGCGAAGCCCAGCGCGCCGCCATCGGCCGCGCCGTGATCACCCGTCCAAAGCTATTGCTGGCCGACGAACCGACCGCGGCGCTCGACGACCGCAACGCGGAGATCGTCCTGAACCTTTTGCGCGAGGAAGCCGCCCAGGTCGGCGCGACGATGGTGGTGGCGACCCACGACAAGAGGATCATGCACGCGTTCGACCAACGCCTAGAGCTTGAGACGCCGGCATGAAGACGTTGCGGCTCGCCTGCGCCTACTTGCGCGACCGGCCGCTCGGCGCGGCCTTGAACGTGCTCTTGCTCGCGCTCGGCGTCGGCACGGTCACGGCGCTGATCCTGGTGTCGGGGCAAATGCAGTCGCGGCTGGCGCGCGACGGCGCCGGCGTCGACCTCGTCGTCGGGGCCAAGGGCAGCCCGCTGCAGCTGATTCTGTCCGCGCTCTACCACGTCGACGTTCCGACCGGGAACGTGCCCGCGGCGCTGGCCGACGAACTCGCGGCCGACCGCCTGATCGCCAAGGCGATGCCGGTTTCGCTCGGCGACTCATTGCGCGGCTACCGCATCGTCGGCGCGACCCACGCCTATCCGCTGCACTTCGGGGCGCGGATCGCCGCGGGAAAGATGTGGGACGGGCCGTTGCAGGCGACCATCGGCGCCGTGGTCGCGTCCGACGGCGGCGTCGCGCTTGGCGACCGTTTCGTCTCGAGCCACGGCATGAGCGCCGGCGGCGGCGCCCACGAGCACGCTTCGTTCGAGGTCGTCGGCGTGCTCGAGCCGACCGGCACGGTTCTCGACCGGCTCGTTCTGACAGGGTTGGACTCGGTCTGGATCGCCCATGGCCAAGAGCCTCCGCCCGTCGCGCCGGATTCCGATGCGGTCGCGCCGGAGGGTCTGGAAGTGACCGCGATCCTGATCGCCTACCGCAGCCCGATGGCGGCGGCGACGGTCCCGCGGCGGATCAACTCGACGAGCCCCTACATGGCCGCCGCGCCGGCGATCGAGACCACGCGGCTGTTGTCATTGGTCGGTTCGGGACTCGACGTGATGCGTGCGTTCGCCTGGGTGCTGATCGCGACGTCCGGCCTCGGCGTCTTCGTCACCCTCGCCACGGCGATGCGCGAACGGCGCGCCGACATCGCACTGATGCGGGTCATGGGGGCGACCCGGACGCGGGTCTTCGCCCAGGTGGTGGTTGAAGGCCTGATCGTCGCCGCGGCCGGCGCCGGGCTTGGATTCCTGCTCGGCCATGGCGCCGTCGAAATTTTCGCCCATATCTCCGAGAAGGCCGGCGAGGCCGGGGTGACCGGATTCACGGTCGCGCCGGTTGAAGCCGTGATACTTTTCGCGGCCTTGGCGGTCGGCGCGGCCGGCGCAATTGCGCCGGCGGCGTTGGCCTACCGCGTGGACATTGTAAGGACTCTGAGCCGATGAGCCGATTGATCGCCCGATTCAACGCTTTCGCCATCACCGCCTTGGCCGCTTTGGCCTTGTCCGGTCCGGCAGGCGCCGTGCCGCCCGCGCTCGGCGCCGGTGCCCAACACAAGCCGAAGATCTGGCAACCGGCCGACTCGCCCGCCGACGCGGTGCAATGGACGACCTTGGCGACGACCGATTCCAAGGAGATCCAGCTCGACGACGGCCCCTGGATCGTCCCGGTGTTCAACGACGACGTGAAGGCGCTCGACCGCACGACGGTCAAGGTCGCCGGCTACATGATGCCGCTGGAGAACGGGGACGAGCAAAGGCACTTTCTGTTGATGGCCTATCCGCCGGACTGCCCATTCTGCATGACCGCCGGTCCGGAATATCTGATTGAGATCAAGACCGACAAGGCGATCGCTTTTTCCTACAAGCCGCTGCTTCTTGAAGGCACGATGCAGCTTTTGGAGCAGGACGAGACCGGCATGTTCTACCGAATTCCCGACGCCAGGCTGATCAAGGCGGGGTAGGGTCGGCGGACGGCGCGTCGTTGAAACGCCGGTTGGCTGGAGACGTTCCATGACCGAATTCGCCGCCGCCTTCGTCGGTTCGATTCCGGAAAACTACGACGCCGGCCTCGGCCCCTACATCTTCGTCGACTATGCGGACGATATCGCGTGCCGCGCCGCCGCCGCAGCCAAAGCCGACGTGCTTGAGCTGGCGGCTGGCACCGGCATCGTCAGCGCCAAGCTGCGCGCGGCGATCGCGGCGGACGCGCGGCTCGTCGTCACCGACCTCAACGAACCGATGTTGGCGATCGCCGAGACAAAGCTCGCCGGCGCGCCGTTGGTCGAGTTCCGGACCGCGGACGCCATGCAGCTGCCGTTTCCGGACGATTCCTTCGACCTGATCGTCAACCAATTCGGGATCATGTTCTTTCCCGACAAGCCGGCGTCGTTCCGCGAAGCTCGCCGGGTTCTGAAACCCGATGGATCCTATCTGTTCAGCGCATGGGACGGGTGGGACGCCAACCCGTTCGCCCGTGTCGCCTTCGACGTCGCGGCGGCGTTTCTTCCGGACGACCCTCCGGTTTTCTACAAGGCGCCGTTCAGCTACGCCGACCGCTCGATCGTCGAGGCCGACGCACGCGCCGGCGGTTTCACCGACGTCGGCCACGAGATCGTCGCGTTTCAAAAAGAGGTCGACGACTGGGGTCGCCTCGCTCAAGGGGCGGTGTTCGGCAATCCGTTGTACGACGAGGTCGCCGACCGCGGCGTCGATCCCAACGCGGTCAAGGCGGCGTTGATCGAAGCCCTCAAAGCCGAATTCGGCGACGCGCCGGCCAAGATGCCGCTGTCGGCGACCGTCTACCAGGCGCGCTGACGCCGGAGCTTCCGTCTCCGGGATCGGCGATGCGCGCCCGAACTGCGGCGACTCGCCGGCGACCGTCGAGGCCTCGGCCACGTCGAAACCTTGGGTTCCACGGCCGGAATCGGCGATCGCCGCGACCGCCGGCCGACGCGCCCCGCCGCCTTGCATTTCCGCGTTTCGCGCGTATAACCGCCGGCTCAGCGCTCGGCCGGGCCTGAACGGCATGCCCGGCGAGCCCGAACGCACGTGCGTCCCGCAAGGGGCGCTCAAAGGAGAGCGAAATGCCGAAACTGAAGACCAAGAGCGGGACCAAGAAGCGCTTCAAGGTCACGGCGTCGGGGCGCATCAAGGTCGGTCAGTCCGGCAAGCGTCACGGCATGATCAAGCGGACGCCCAAGCAGATCCGCCAAAAGCGCGGCACGGACTATCTGGAGCCGGCCGACGAAAAGATCGCGAAGAAGTGGATGCCGTACTCCCGCTAGGGAGCGCGTCCGCGTTTTCGTCCGTCAGCTGATGTTCTAGGAGAAACTCATGTCCCGCGTCAAAGGCGGACCTCCCGCCCACGCCCGTCACCGCAAAGTCGTCACCGCCGCCAAAGGCTACTACGGCCGTCGCAAAAACACGTTCCGGATCGCCAAGCAGGCTGTCGACCGGGCGGCCATGTACGCCTTCCGCGACCGCCGCAAGCGCAAGGGCACGTTCCGCCGCTTGTGGATCCAACGAATCAACGCCGCCGCCCGCGAGCGCGGCTTGACTTATGGCCGCTTCATCGAAGGTCTGTCCAAGGCCGGCGTCGAGGTCGACCGCAAGGTCTTGGCCGACATCGCGGTCAAGGAACCGGCCGCGTTCGACGCCTTTGTCGAGAGAGCCAAGGCGGCGCTGTCCTAGGCCCGATGGCGCTGGAGATGAAATTCGCGTGCCAGACCTGCGATGCGGGTCTGGCGGCGGACGGCCCGGCGTTCATCTGTTCGCACGAGTGCACGTTTTGCGCGCCCTGCGCCGAAGACCCGCACCGCCGCGTCTGTCCGAACTGCGGCGGCGAACTCGTCTTGCGGCCCCGGCGGCTGGCGAAATAGGGCGTTTTGGCGTATATCCGCCCTCATGAACGCGACACTTGTTTTCCGATTTAGCCGCTGACGGCCCCGCCGGGCCGTCGACCGCGCCTTTGTGTGAAATCGGAAGAGACGAGTTCGCGACATGCCCCGAAATACTCAAACCGCCCGAGGCCAGGGCCCGTCTGGCGACGCGCCCGCGTCTGGGTTAAACCCCGGCGCGACACCTGAGGGAGCTTCCATGTCTGACGCCGCCGTGATCGACCGCGCAAGTCTTGATGCGCTGGATAAGAAAGCGCGCGCCGCGATCGGGGCGTCCGCCGACGAAAAAGCGCTCGACGAGGTTCGCGTCGCTTTCCTCGGCAAGAAGGGAGAGGTGAGCCTCCTGATGCGCGGGCTCGGCGGCATGAGTCCCGAACAGCGCCAGGAGATCGGTCCCGTCCTCAACGGCCTGCGCGACAACCTCGCCGCCGCGGTCGAGGCGAAGAAGTCGGCGCTCGAAGACGCCGCCCTCGACGCTCGTCTGGCGCAGGAGCGGGTCGACGTCACCTTGCCGGTCCGGTCAGAGCCGAAGGGCGCGATCCATCCCGTCTCCCAGGTGATGGACGAACTCGTCGCGATTTTCGCCGACATGGGCTTCGTCCAGGCCGAGGGGCCGGACATCGAGTCGGACTGGAACAACTTTACGGCGCTCAACTTTCCCGAAGGCCATCCCGCGCGCGAAATCCACGACACCTTCTTCCTCGAAGCGGAGAAGGACGGCCATCCCATGGTCCTGCGCACGCACACCAGCCCCGTGCAGGTGCGCACCATGGTCAGCCAGAAGCCGCCGATCCGGATCATCGCGCCAGGCCGCACCTACCGCTGCGATTGGGACGCCACGCACACGCCGATGTTTCACCAGGTCGAAGGCTTGGTGATCGACAAGACCACCCACATGGGCCACCTCAAGGGCTGCCTGAAGGAGTTCGTCGCCGCGTTTTTTGAGATTGACGGCGTCGAGGCGCGCTTTCGCCCGCACTTCTTTCCGTTCACGGAACCATCGGCCGAAATGGACGTGCGTTACGAGCGCGTCGGCGACGAAGTGCGCATCGGCCAGGGCGACAAGTGGATGGAGATTCTCGGCTCCGGCATGGTCCACCCGAACGTGCTGAGGAACTGCGGCATCGATCCGGACGAATACCAGGGCTTCGCTTTCGGGATGGGCGTCGACCGCCTCGCGATGCTCAAGTACGGCATGCACGATCTGCGTCCGTTCTTCGAGCCCGACACGCGCTGGCTCGCCCACTACGGCTTCACGCCGACGCTGTTGCCGAGCCTGGCGGTGGGGCTGAGCTGATGCTCCGTTGGCTCAACGAGAACCATCATTCGATCACGGCTCTCGCCGCCATTGTGATCGGCGTCGCGGCCTTGTTCGTCGCTTGGGATCAGGCGCGGATCATGCGCCGATCCGAACATGCGGCGATGCTGCCGATTGTCAGCGTCGATCACGAGTTCGGCTACTCAACGGATCGCGCCTCCTATCAGCTGGTGATCAAAAACAAGGGCGTCGGACCGGCATTGATTCGTTCCGGCCGGATCACGGGCGGCGGAGTCGCCACTATGGAGGAGTTCGCCGCCGCCTTGATGCCTAGGATCGAAGGCGCGCGCAGCTACTCGTCGAACACGCCGGACGACGTCACGCTGGCGGTTGGCGAATCGAGGACGCTGCTTTCGATCGTTTGGTCCGGCGACAATCTCGATCAGCGGCAGTTTTCAAGCTTGGTGCCGTTCGCTGACAGTCATGATTACGAGGTTTGCTTCTGCTCGGTGTTCGACAGTTGCTGGATCGCCAGCACGTCCGAGCCTCCCGCGCCCTCAAACCGCTGCAGCGCCGCCAGCTTGGCGCCGCCGCTCTAACGAGGCCCGTCATGAAATTCACCCTCTCCTGGCTGCGCGAGCACATCGACCTCAATCCCGACGTTGATCTGCCGAGGCTGATCGACGGCATGACCATGGCCGGCCTCGAGGTCGAAGAGGTCGAGAATCCGGCGGAGAAGCTCGGCGCGTTCACTGTCGCCAAAGTGATCAAGGCGGAAGCGCATCCCGACGCGGACAAGCTGAAAGTGTGCTCGGTCGAGACCGTCGACGGCGTCAAGCAGATCGTCTGCGGCGCGCCCAACGCGCGCACCGGGCTGGTGGGCATCTACGCCCCGCTCGGAACTCACATCCCCGGTCTCGACTTCGCGCTCGACACCAAGCCGCGCAAGATTCGCGGCGTCGAAAGCCACGGCATGTTGTGCTCGGCCAAGGAGCTCGAAGCCGGCGAGGACCACGACGGGATCGTCGATCTCGAGGGCGACTGGAAGGTCGGCGACCCGGCGGCCAAGGCGCTCGGCGCCGACGACGTCGTCATCGACTTCGAAGTCACGCCCAACCGGCCCGACTGGCTCGGCGTCGTCGGCATCGCCCGCGATCTGGCGGCCGCCGGCCTCGGCGTGTTCAAGGATTCGGCGGTCGCGCCTGTGAAGGGCGAGGGCCCGTGCCCGGTGAAAGTTTCGATCGAAGACGAGGCGTTCTGTCCAGCGTTCGGCCTGCGCCTGATCCGCGGCGTCAAGAACGGTCCGTCGCCGGAATGGCTTCAGCGGCGTCTGCGGGCCGTCGGCCTGCGCCCGATCAATGTTCTCGTCGACGTGACCAATTTCCTCACCTACGACCGCGCGCGGCCGTTGCACGTGTTCGACGCCGGCAAGGTGACCGGCGACCTCACCGTGCGCTGGGCGAAGAAGGGCGAAACCATCCTCGCCTTGGACGGAAAGACTTACGAGCTCGACGACAGCGTCGGCGTCATCGCCGACGCGAACGGCGTGGAGTCCCTCGCCGGCGTCATGGGGGGGGAGGAGTCCGGCTGCACCGACGCCACCACCGACGTGCTTGTCGAGGCGGCTTTGTGGGACCCGCTGACGATCGCGCGCACCGGCCGCAAGCTCGGCCTGGTCTCGGACGCGCAATACCGCTTCTCGCGCGGCGTCGACCCCGCTTCCGTCGAGGAAGGGCTGGAGCTCGCCACCCGGTTGATCGTCGACATGTGCGGCGGAACGCCGTCTGAATCGCTGGTGGCCGGAACGATTCCGGGCGCGCCGGCCGACATCGACTTCGATCTCGCCGAAGTCAAACGCCTGACAGGACTGGAGACGTCGGCTGCTCGCGTCTCCGAAATTCTCACGGCGCTCGGCTTTGGGGTGAAGAAGGGCAAGAGCGGACGGCTGACCGTCGCGGTCCCGACCTGGCGCCCCGACGCGACGCTGCCGGCCGACCTCGTCGAGGAGGTGGCGCGGATCGAGGACTACGACGCGCTGCCGGAAGCGGGACTGGCCAAGCCGGTCGGCCGCCGCCCGACCGCCGTCAATCCGGCGCGCCGGCGCGCGACGCTCGCGCGCCGGGCGCTGGCGACGCGCGGTCTGCAGGAGGCGATCACCTGGTCGTTCGTGCGCGCCGACCAGGCGGCGTTGTTCGGCGGCGAAAACGCCCCCCGGCTCGCCAACCCGATCTCGTCCGAACTTGACGTGATGCGCCCGACGGCGCTGGTGCACCTTTTGCTGGCGGCGCAAAAAAACGCTGACAAGGGGTGGCCGGACGCCGCCTTGTTCGAGGTCGGGCCGATCTACCTTGGCGTCGAACCGGACGATCAGAAAATGGTCGCGGCCGGCGTGCGCCGCTCCCGCCCGCAACGCCACTGGGCCGGCGCCCGGACCGCCGATGTGTTCGACGTCAAGGCCGACGCGCTCGCGGCCCTCGACGCCGTCGGCGCCCCGACGGCGAATTTGCAAGTGGCGCCGACGGACAACGGCTGGTGGCATCCAGGGCGCTCAGGCCGCCTTCAACTCGGCCCCAAGCTCGTGCTCGCCGAGTTCGGTGACATCCATCCGCGGGTACTCAAGGCTTTCGATGTCGACGGGCCGATCCTGGCGTTCGAGGTCCGCCTCGACGCGGCGCCCGAACCGCGCGCCAAGGCGACCAAGTCCAAGCCCGCCTTCGAGGCGCTGGAGTTGATGCCGGTGCGCCGCGACTTCGCGTTCGTCGTCGACGCCGACACCGCCGCCGGCGACCTGGTCAAAGCCGCCGCCGGCGCCGACAAGCAGCTGGTCGCCGACGTCGCCGTGTTCGACGTGTTCGAGGGCGCGTCGATCGGCGCCGGCCGCAAGTCGATTGCTATCGAGGTGACGCTGCAGCCACGCACGGAGACGCTCGACGACAAGGCGCTCGATGCGGTGTCGTCGAAGATCGTCGCCGCGGTCGCCAAGGCGACCGGCGGCAGCCTGCGCGCCTGACATGGCCCGCCGCACGGTCAAGCGCCGGATTTGGGGACTCCTGCAGACCGACACGCCGGGCGTGTCGTGGAGCCAGATCCTGATCACGCTCCTGATCGTCGCCAGCTTCGTCCTGTTCGCGTTGGAGACGGAAACCGGTCTCGACTCGCGCCTGCGCCAACTCGCCCACGACGCGGACTCGGCGATTCCTTTCATTTTCGCGCTCGAGTTCTTGCTGCGCTTTTGGGCGAGCGAAGCGTCGCCGCGATACATGGGTCTCAAGGGCCGGCGGCGATTCATCAGCCGGCCGGTCGTGGTGCTCGACTTTCTCGCCTTCGCCCCGGAACTGATCGTGATGATCTTCTTTCCCGGCGTCGCGCAAGCGGCCGGCTGGGTGCGCCTGTTGCGCGTCTTTCGGCTGTTGACGCTGTTTTCGATGTACGCGGCGTTCCGCCAGATCGCCCACGCCGTCAGCGACGCGGCGCATCAATTGGCGGCGACGTTCGCCGTCGCCGGCATGCTGCTGTTCGTCGCCGCGAGCCTTCTCTACACCATCGAAGGCGGGGTTCAGCCGGACGCATTCGGATCGATACCGCGCGCCCTTTGGTGGGCCGTGGCGACCCTGACCACGGTCGGCTACGGCGACGTCTATCCTGTCACCGCGGCCGGAAAATTCGTCGCCGGAATCGTCGCGATCATCGGCGTCGGCCTGGTCGCCCTTCCGGCCGGCATCCTCGCGAACGCGTTCGCGGAACGCCTGCACCGGCGCTGACGTTTAGAACGGCAGCAACCGGCGGTTTCGCGAGTAGGCGAGGTAGCCGATGTTGGCCCCGGCGCGGAGGCCGACGCCGGCGCGCATCGGCGCGAGCGTCACGTTCTCGGCGCGCTGATAGTTCACGCCGACTCCGCCGATGAAGTAGGCGGTGCCCTCGACGCCCGGAAAGCGGCGGTAGATGTTGTCGGGATCCGGCAGATTGTAGACCAGAGTGAATGACTTCGACGCGTTGCCGCCGGCGTCCCAGCCGACCGACGGGCCCTGCCAGTAGACCTCGCGCTGCTCACCCGCTTTGGTGATCAGCGTGCCCTGGCCGTAGCGCAAGCCGACGCCGATCGCGCCCGCCGCTTCACCGCCGTAGATGTAGCCGTTCGGGCGACCGAGATCGGAAAAAATCCGTTCGACGATCGACCCTGCCGTCTCCGCCGACACGCCGAGCCAGTCTTCGACCGCCTCCGCGATTTCGCCTTCGGAATACGTGTGATTTTGTGCGCTGGAGCGCGGCGCGCCAGGGTCCGTGCCCGACGCGTTCGGCCCGCCGAGCAATTCGTCGCGGTCCGAGCCGGGCGTTCCGGCGCACGCAGCCAGCAGGGCGGCGAAAGCGACCATCGCGGGTCGACGCAGTCTCATTCGAACTCTCCCTTGCGCGCCGGGCCCGGCGCGCGTGTTCGCGACGGCGGCCGCAAAGCCTAGGCGTTCGAGGGCCTGATGAACAGAGGCGGCGGCGCCCGCAACGGGTCCCTTTCCGTGCGCCGCCAACCCGTCTATATCGCGGCGCACCATGTCCACACCGCTGTCGCGCATCCGCAACTTCTCGATCGTCGCCCACATCGACCACGGGAAGTCGACCCTCGCCGACCGTCTGATCCAGACGACCGGGGGCCTGACCTTGCGCGAAATGAAGGAACAGATCCTCGACTCGATGGACATCGAGCGCGAGAGGGGCATCACCATCAAGGCCCAAACCGTGCGTCTGACGTACAAGGCCAAGGACGGCGAGACCTACATCCTCAACCTGATGGACACGCCCGGCCACGTCGACTTCGCCTACGAAGTCTCGCGTTGCCTGGCGGCCGGAGAAGGATCGCTTTTGGTCGTCGACGCGAGCCAAGGCGTCGAAGCCCAGACCCTCGCCAACGTTTATCAGGCGATCGAGCGCGACCACGAGATCGTGACGATTCTCAACAAGATCGACTTGCCGGCCGCCGAGCCGGAACGGGTCAAGCAGCAGATCGAGGACGTCATCGGCCTCGACGCCTCCGACGCGCTGGAGATTTCGGCCAAGACCGGCCTCGGCATCGAGGACGTTTTGGAGGCCATCGTCACCCGCCTGCCGCCGCCCAAGGAGGGCGACGCCGCCGCGCCCCTGAAGGCCTTGCTGGTGGACGCCTGGTACGACTCCTACCTCGGCGTCGTCGTTCTGTTCCGGGTCATCGACGGGGTGATGAAGAAGGGCATGCGCATCCGCATGATGTCGAAGGGTGCGGTGCACACGGTCGACAAGGTGGCGGTGCTGACGCCGAAGCTCGTGGAGACGCCGGAACTCGGCCCCGGCGAAGTCGGCGTTTTCACCGCGTCGATCAAGGAGGTCGCCGACGCCGCTGTCGGCGACACCATCACCGACGACCGGAAGCCCGCGGCCGCGCCGCTGCCAGGATTCCGCCCTGCCCAGCCGGTGGTTTTCTGCGGGCTGTTTCCGGTCGACGCCGCCGACTTCGACGATCTGCGCGCCGCCGTCGGCCGGCTGCGTCTCAACGATGCCAGTTTCTCCTACGAGATGGAGACTTCGGCGGCGCTCGGCTTCGGCTTCCGTTGCGGCTTCCTCGGGTTGCTCCACCTCGAGATCATCCAGGAACGGCTGTCGCGCGAGTTCGACCTCGACCTGATCGCGACCGCTCCGTCGGTGGTCTATCAAATGAGCCTGACCGACGGTTCGGAGATCGAACTCCACAATCCGGTCGACATGCCCGACGTGGTCAAGATCACGGCGATCCGCGAGCCGTGGATCACCGCGACGATCCTGACTCCGGACGAGCACCTCGGCGCCGTCCTCAAGCTGTGCCAGGACCGGCGCGGGGTGCAAAAGGAGCTCACCTATTTGGGGAACCGCGCTCTGGTCATCTACGACCTGCCCCTGAACGAGGTCGTGTTCGACTTTTACGACCGCCTGAAATCCGCGACCAAGGGCTACGCCAGTTTCGACTATCAGCTGTCCGACTACCGAGAGGGCGACCTGGTGAAGATGCAGGTCCTGGTCAACGACGAACCGGTCGACGCGCTGTCGATGCTGGTCCACCGCGGTCAGGCGGAAAAGCGCGGCCGCTCGATGTGCGAGAAGCTCAAGGAGCTGATCCCGCGCCACATGTTCAAGATTCCGATCCAGGCCGCGATCGGCGGCCGCGTCATCGCCCGCGAGACCCTGTCCGCCCTGCGCAAGGACGTCACCGCCAAGTGCTACGGCGGCGACGCCACCCGCAAGCGCAAGCTCTTGGACAAGCAGAAGGCGGGGAAGAAGAAAATGCGCCAGTTCGGGACAGTTGAGATCCCGCAAGAGGCGTTCATCGAGGCGCTGAAGATGGGCGGCGAGTAGCGGTCGGTCCGTCACGACGAGCGGTGGATCCAAGGGATCGCCGCCACCTCGAAGGCTCGGCGCGGCCCCACGCATCCGCAGCCGCGGCTTCGCCCGCAATGAGAAACGGCCGCTCCGAGGAGCGGCCGTTTCCATTTCGAGGATGAGGTATTCTGTCTAGTCGGCGATTTCGAGCGTGCTGGCCGTCCACAGGCCGACTTCCGGCACGTCGTGCGGCATCAGGATGTCGGTTCTCCGGATGCTCGGGGCGTCGCCGCCGGTTCCGAGCGCCACCGAGAGGCCGACCAAGAACGTGTTGTCGGTGTATTCGTCGCCCGACGAGTCGTTTTCCACCTTGGTGTGGCGGAATTCGCCGAACACCCGCAGCGGCCCGTCGTTGATCGCCATGTCGCCGCGCAGCGATCCCGTGAAGGCGTCGACGTCGGCGCCGAATGAATCGTTTTCTTCGCCTTGCGCGTACTGCAGGTCGAGACGGACGCGGGCGTTGTCGTTCGGGTAGTAGCTGACCCCGCCGCGCACGAAGTAGGCGTCGGTCATGACGTCCATTTCGCTTTCGTCGTCGGCGGTGAAGCCGCCGGCCTGGCCGAAGATCGAGAACTGGTCGGCGTTCCACTGACCTTGAACGGCGCCCAGCGCGATGACGGCGTTTTCGTCTTCGCCGCCGTTTGACGAACCGACGTGGCCCAGGACCCCGATCGAGTAGGTCTCATCCGGCGCGATGTAATTCACTTGCGCTGACGCGCCGAAGTAGGTTTGCACGTTATCTTCGCCGCCGCTGCCGCTGCTGAAGCTCTCGCCGTCGCCGGCGTCGCGGTCGGTGAAGGTGGCGAAGCCGTTGATGTCGGCCTGGCCGCGCCAGTTGCTGTCGCCGAGCTGCTTGGACACGCTCGCGCGGCCTTCGATCAGCGGGTAGCCGTCGTCGTCGAAGTCGACCGACTCTTCGCTGCCGCTGCCGCCGCTGGCGTCTGCGGCGGTGCCGCCGCCAGACAGTTCAAACAGCATCAGCCACTCGTCGGCACGAGCTTTGGGCCCGTCGTCGTTGAAGAACGTCGTGGCGCCGGCTTCCGAGTCGAGCTCGATCGCGCTGGTGTCGTACGGAGATTTGGAATCCAGCGCATGAGCCGCGCCGGACATCGCCAGCACCGCGGCGCTGGCCAAGAGCACTTGTTTGGATCCGATCATGGTTCCCCCCATAAAAATCCCTTATTTTCTAGGGGTTAAGGTTAATGATCACGAGGTGAAACAACCGCTGGCGCGTGCGCTTCGAAGAGCGCTCGCCTGGATGGTGAATCGCCGCGGCGGTCCTGCCCAGTCGCCGCAGTCGGGACGGAGAGCCGCGCGTCTCGCCACTTCGAGGGAGTGGCGGATCACGCCGGTGGCGTGGTTGGTCGGGGAGGAGGAGAAGGTTCTTTTCCGGCCTCTCTCAGTCCGCGCCCGAGGACATCTCACCCCGAAACGAAGGAGTTGGGAACCGGAGTTGGGCGATCTCGCGGGCGCCGTCGGCGCCTGCGAACGCATGGACGCGCCTCGCGTCCATTTGCTTCGAAAAGTTTCGCGGCGCTCGACTTCTGCAACGAAAGCGCCGCCTGCAACGAAAAACACCGGCCGGGACGAATCCCGGCCGGCGTCTGGTCAAGTGTGCAACAGCCCTATTCGTCGGCGTTCACATTGTACTTGCAGTCGGACGAATACTTGCCGCTCGGCTTGGTGTTTTCCGTGCCCGAACAGCCGCCTTCAAAGGAAACCTTGTCGGCCTTTGACGGGTGCGGCGCGTCCGCCGGGAGCGTGCCTTTGTCTTGGTAATGGTAAAGCGTGATGTTGCCGTCGGCGTCGGTCTTGGACGTCAGATGCCAGGTGCAGGCTTCGTCAAGATGGTAGGCGCCGTCGGCGTCGCGCACGAGGCAGCCGGTTCCGCTTTCCGTGGTCGCGGCGGTGATCGGCTTGTCCGGCTTGGCCAAAGCGGCGGAAGGGACAAGTATCGCGGCGGCGAAGCCGGCGACGGCGAGAGCGGACGTGATACGTGTCGAATAGCGTTGCGTCATAGAAGTGGTCCCCGTGGATGCGGACGCCTCGGAGCGAGGCTGCCGGACATCACTCCCTCATCAAGGCCGAACCGGGGCGTTGAACGTCACCGGCGCCGGGTCCCCCTTCACAAGCCGCGTCCGATCCCGCTAACTCCGCCGCCGGATCGGTCGAGGAGGGGCGCATGCGAAACGGACTGGCGGCGGCGGCGGCGTTGATCGCGGTCGGCGGGGCGGGCGCGCAAGACGTCGCGCCGTTCGGGACGGCCTACGACGCCGGCGTGCCGACGCTGCGCCAGGTTCTCGGCCACGACTTCGGCGACGAGATCACGCCCCCGGAAGACGCGCTCATCTATCTGCGGGCTCTCGCCGCCGCGGCGCCCGACCGGATGATCGTGACGCCGTACGCGCGAAGCTGGGAAGGCCGCGAGCTCGCCTACGCCGTGATCGCCAAG
>JAJFFL010000073.1 GCA_021776705.1 Alphaproteobacteria bacterium | reverse complement strand
AAGCTGGTCGCTGCAGACCCTGGTTCCGATCCAGGGGGCCCAGCCGCGCCTCGACGACGTGCTCGACCGGGTCGCCGCCTGCCTCGACACGGAGGGCGCCTGGGCGCCGTCGGACCCGTTGTCGCCGCCGAACGTGCAGGTCGAGGTCAACGTCGTCGACGCCGAGCGCCGCGCCCACGTCGCGGTGCGCGCCGCCCAGGTGTCCGAAGACGAAGCCTTGATCGTCGTGGTCGCCGCGCCGATGGACAAGCTGTTGCGGAAGTTCGGCGACGCGCCGGCGACGACGGACGAGCTTGGCATCACGCCCGGCACAACTTCACGTGAGAGTTGAGCCAAACAAGTTTCTTTCCGCGATTCCTACCGCCATCTTCCGCAGCGGTTCGACGGGAGACAGGGCATGCGTTTCGATTTTGCGGGCGCGCTGAGGCGCGCCGGAGTCATCGCGTTCATTCTGACGATCGCGGCGGCGGCGTCCGCCGAGGAGCCGGGCCCGACTCTCGGCGCGCCGGCGCCGCATGACTTGTCGGCGATTGATTCGACGGGCGCGCCGCGGACGTTTGACGATCTCGCCGGCGACAACGGGCTGGTCGTGTATTTCAACCGATCGCTGGAGTGGTGCCCGTACTGTCTGGCCCAGGCGATCGACCTGAACGCCCGCGCCGTCGAGTTCGAGGAACGCGGTTACGGCGTCGTGATTTTGACCACCGACACGCCGGAAACGCTCGCGCGCGCCGCCGCACGGCGCGACCTGACGCTGCCGCTGTTGTCGGACGCCGACTCCGAGATCATCTCCGCCTTCAATCTGCTCGACCCGGCGTTTCCCGAAGGCACGCGTATGCACGGCCTGCCGTATCCCGCCACCGCCGTGCTCGGGCCGGACCGCGAGGTGCAGGCGCTGTTGTTCGTGGCGGACGCCTACGGCGAGGCCAAAGGGTACCGTCAGCGCATCACCGTCGACGACGTGCTCGCCGAAATCGACGCCGCCGCCGGCTCCTAGCGTTCGGCGCAGGGAGCGCGCCGTTTGTCGCAGGCGCCTGGGCGCGCCGCCCGCCGAGCGGCACGCGTGGGGCCGACCGGATCGGAGACGACCATGCGCACGCGCTTCCTGTGGGCCGCGACGGCTCTGTTCTTTGTCGGCTATGCGGCCAAAAAATATTTCATCGTCTGGCCGCCGACGTGGGACTTCACGCCGGGCTATCTGACGTTCACCGCGATCGTCATTTTCGTCACCGGCTGGATTCCGTTCGCGGCGGCGCTCGGCGTCACCCGCGGCGCCTACAGCCATCTCAAGCTCGCGTTGGCCGCTTTGACGCCGATTCCGCTGTCGGCGTCGGGCTACGCCGGGTACTGGTTCTTGGTCATCCAGCGCAGCTATCCCAACATCGAATTGATGGACGTGGTTCCGCGCGCGATCATTCCCGGGGCCTTGTTCGCGACGCTTCTGGTCGTCGAGCGGGTCTGGGCCGCGGCGGAATCGCGCGGCGATTGACAGGCCTGGGCCGGCGGGGATCGATGCCGCCATGACGCTCGCGCCGCGCCTCGAAACCGACCGCCTCATCCTGCGCCCGCCGGTGGCGGACGACTTCGAGGGTTGGGCGGCGTTCATGGCCGACGCCGAGTCGGCCGCCTTCCTCGGCGGCGTGCAGGACCGCGCCGTGGCTTGGCGCGGCCTGGCGACCATGGCCGGGTCGTGGGCGCTGCTGGGCTTCGGCATGTTCTCGGTGATCGAAAAAGCGACCGGCGCCTGGGTCGGCCGCGTCGGTCCGTGGCGACCGGAAGGCTGGCCGGGCGCGGAGGTCGGCTGGGGCATCGCGGCCGACCGCGGCGGTCGCGGCTACGCCACTGAAGCCGCCGCGGCCGCGATGGACTGGGCCTTCGACGTTCTCGGCTGGCAAAAGGTCATCCATTGCATCGACCCCAGGAACGCGCCGTCGCAGGGCGTGGCGCGCAAACTCGGGTCGACGAAAGTCGGTCACGAGCCGTCGCTCGCCGGCTTCGGCACGGCCGTCGACATCTACGGCCAGACGCGCGACGATTGGCGGACGCGACACGCGGCCCAAGGCGGCTAGACTGGCGGCGGTTCCGTGATTTTCAGGAGATCCGCATGACGTTTCGCACGCTTCTGGCCCCTCTGTCGGGAACCCACGACGACGTCGGCGTCCTCGCCTGGGCGGTCGCCTTGGCCGATCGCTTTGACGCGCGCCTCGACGCCCTGTTCGTGCGCCGCAGCGCCGGGTCGGCGCCGGATTTCCTGGGCGACGCGTTCTCCACCTACGGCGTCGAAGACCTGCTCAACCAACTCGCGGCGGCCGCGGAAACCGCGCGCGACCAGGCCCAGGACGCGTTCGCCGCGGCGACCGCGAAGCTGGCCGAGAAACGCGTCGGCGACTTTCGCGACCGTGTCGGCCATCCGCGCGACGTCATCGGGCGCGAATGCCGGCTCGCCGACCTTGTCGTCGTCGCCGCCCCCGGAGCCGGCCCCCGCGAACCGCGGTGGGACGCGTTCGAATCCGCCGTGCTCGGCGGCGTGCGGCCGGTGCTCTCTGTCCCGGATTCGGTGTCGGCCGACGCGGTCGGACTTGAAAACGTGCTGGTCGCTTGGGACGGCGGCGTGGAGGCGGCGCGCGCGGTGAACGCATCCTTGCCGTTCCTCACCCGCGCCAAAAACATCACGGTTCTCCGGGTCGGCGAAAATAGCGAAGACCTGGAGCCGGTGGCCGACCTGGCGCGTTACCTCGACGCGCACGGCGTCGAAGCGAACGGCCGCACCGCCAAGGCGTCGAGCGGGTCCGCGGCGCAGGCGATTCTGGACCAGGCGGCCGAGACCGGCGCCGACCTGCTCGTCATGGGCGCCTTCGGCCACAGCCTCTGGCCGGCGCCGTTTCGGGGCGGCATCACGGCGCGCATCGCCAAGCAGGCGGCCGTGCCGCTGCTGCTGACCCACTAAGGCGTCAGACCCAGCCGGCGGCGCGCACGGCGCGGGCGTAGGACCGGCTGACCGGCGCCTGCTTGCCGTTGACGAGGATCAGGGTGAGCCGGCCGTCGCCGCGCTTGACGTCGGCGACGGCCTCGCGCGCCACCCACCACGAGCTGTGGGTCTGAAGCCCGTCCAAACCGCGCAGCTCGCGCACCGCGTCCGACAGGCGCATCAGGATCAAATCGTCGCCGTTGGCCGTGTGAACCCGCAGGTAGTGGTCTTCGGATTCGACCGCGAAAAGGCGCGCGCCGCGCAGGCGCGCCGGCAAGCGATCCTGAAACGCGGCCCCGGGCGTTTCGAGGGACGCCGGGCCGCTCGGCCGGCCGCGGCGGGCGCGGTTGAGCAGATACCCGAATCCGGTGATCGCGGCGCTGATGACGCAGACGTAGAAAAACAGCAGCGGCCACTCGCCCGGCGACACGCCGCCGCCGGTCGCCGCATCCAGGACAACGAGGCAGACGAACACGACCGTCGCGGCCGCGGCGGCGACGGCGGCGAGCTTGGCGGCCGTGGGTCCCGGCCGGCCCGGGGCGAACGCCGCCTTCGCCGCCCAGGTGGCCGTGACCGCCCCGACGGCCACCAGGCCGGTCCAGTAGGCGAACGCGGGGATCAGCTCCAAGGCGTCGGAATCGAACGGCCGCAACACCGTCAAGAAGCCACCGGACCCCAGCACCAAGGCGACGTTCGGGGCCAGGCCGCGCGCGGCCTTGAGCAGGCCGGGGAGGGACAGTCGTTCGCGCATCGCCAACCGACAACGCCTGTATTTCGCGACGAATTTCAACCCATTCGCGAAACCGCAGGCGCGTATCGCGCCGCCCGGCGGCATGTCTTGACGCGCCGGTCGGACGCGACAGACGCCATCCACGCCGGCGCAGCGCAAGGAGAGAGTTCATGAAAACCACGTCCGCCGCCGCCATAATCGCCGCCGTGGCCGTCGCCGCCATGACGGCCTACGCCTCGCTCGACCGCGCCGCCGTTTCCGGAGGCGAAGCCGACCTTGTGAGCGCGGGCTTCGTCCGGGCCGGAGGGACGACCTCGTGAACCTGGAGCCCTTCTTCGAAACCCATTGGATCATCCAGACCCACGTTCTGGCGGCGACCGCGGCCGTAATCTTGGGCGCCGTGCTGCTGGTCGCGCCCAAGGGCACGCTGCCGCACCGCGGTCTCGGCTGGACGTTCGCCGGCCTCATCGTCGCCGTGGCGATCACCGCCGTCGGAATCGCATGGCTGAAGGATTGGCGCTTCAGCTGGATCCACGGATTCGTGCCGCTGGCGCTGTTCACGGTCGTCACCGGAGTGATGCGGGCGCGTCGCCACGACGTCGCACGCCACCGCGGCGCCATGCGCGGCCTGTTCTTCGGCGCGCTGGTGATCCCCGGCGTGCTCGCCTTCGCCCCCGGCCGGCTGATGCACGTGATGGTGTTCGGCTAGGCGTGCGCCCGCGGTCCCGTGCGGCCGGCGGTTGACTTTCAGGGCGGGAGACGCGACGCGGCGAGCCAGCCGACGTATAAGGCCCGTCGATGAGAGACTACCGCAACCTCGCCGCCGTCGTTTTGGCGCTGACGCTGATGCAGATCGCCGTCGGCGTCCTCAGCGTGACGGTGCCGCTGACGTTGGAGGCGGCCGGACACGGCGCCCTGATGATCGGCGCCGTGGCCGCGTTCTACGGTCTCGGGTTCATGGCCGGCGCCTGGGGGGCGCCGCGGCTGATCGGCCAGGTCGGCCACATCCGCGCCTACGCCGCCTTCGCCGCGTTCGGCGCCGTTTTCTCGCTGTTGCTCTTTTGGCGCGTCGACCCGGTGATCTGGGCGCTGGTGCGTTTCGGCATCGGCGCGAGCGTCGCGTCGCTGTTCGCGGCCGGCGAAAGCTGGATCGCCGACGCCGCGCCCAGCCACCAGCGTGGCGGTCTGTTGTCGGCCTACATGGTGACGGCCCGCATCGGGGTGATCCTGGGGCCGTTCCTGATCGCCGGCGTGCCGCCCGGCGGCGCCGGCGCGTTCATGGTCGCCGGCGCGCTGTTCGCGCTCTGCCTCGCGCCGTTGGCGCTGACCCGCAGCGCCCAGCCGCCGCTGCCGTCGATCGAGCCGCTCAACGTCATCGAAATGATGAAGATCGCGCCCGCCGCGCTCATCGGCTCTCTTGCGGCCGGGGCGGTGAACTCGGCCGTGCTCAATCTGGCGCCGATCTACGCCGCGCCGATGATGCCGGACAGCCCGACGGTGGCCGCGGCGACGTTCGCGGCCGCGTTGATGGGCGGCGCGCTGGTGGTGC
>JAJFFL010000072.1 GCA_021776705.1 Alphaproteobacteria bacterium | reverse complement strand
CGCGTTTTCCGCGTTGGCGCGGGCGCGGCGCAGCTGCGCCGCGAGATTGTCGACGTTGGCCTGCGCGTTGGTGACGGCGGCTTCGGCCGAAAACTCGCGTTCTTTGAGCTTCGCCACGCGTCCGAGTTCGCGGCGCGCCTCGGCGAGGTCGGACTCGAACCCGTCGGCGGCCGCGTCTGCGGCGGCGGCCAAGGCTCTGGACTGATCCAGCGCGATTTCCGCGCGCACCGCGTCGAGACGGGCGAGCACCTCGCCCTCCTCCACGACCGCGCCCTCTTCGACGTAAATCTCAAGAATTCGCCCGGTGATGTCGGACGACACCGTGGCTTGGCGCCGCGCGGTGACATAGCCCGACGCGATCAGGCGGCCGGCCGGGCGGCGCACTGCCGCGGCGCCGGTCGGCGCGCCGGATCCCGATGTCGCGGACGACGTTCCGGCGGTCGCCGAAGGCGGCGCGGCGGCGACGGCGGTTTCGCCCGACGGCGCCAGCCTCCAGGCGGCGAACGCGGCGAGCGCCGAAAACGCCACGACCAAAGCGCCGACGGCGGCCAGCGGCACGCCGCGGGCGGGCGCCTCGTCCGTTCGCTCGATGGTCAACGAGCGCAGCTTTTCCGATTTGCCGTCGTCGGCCACCCGATTTCCCCGTACGCCCCGTCGCCGTCGTCGCGGCCCGATGGGTTGGATACACGTTTTGTTCTGCTGGCGAAAGGCAACCGCGCCTTAAGCTCCGTCGTCACGTCGCGGGTCTAGCCGCCCTCGCCGCCGGCGCCGCGTGCGCCTTCGCGAAACGACGGCGCGACTTCGTCAAGCGCGCCGTCCGGCCGTTTGCGCTTCGCGAATGACGTCGAAATTTTCGACGAAGTCAGACCGAAGCATCACGGTCCACTTTTTGCCAAGTAGTTTGTTATTCAAAGTTAGCGACTTGAACCCAACCTGTCCAGTCATCCCTTTTCAGGGTTGAGCAAGGGCGGCGTCGCGCCGTCCGGCGACCTCAACCGTTCGCCGACGCGACCCGCGGGCCGCCGAAGTGGGCGTCGAGGAAATCCAGGAACATGTCCCAGTCCTGGGTTCGGACGCCGTGTCGTCCCGGGCGCAGGAAAAACGCCAGGTCGGCGGACGGATCGAAGGCTTTCATCGTTTCTTGGACGAGGCCGTCGGAGCCGTAGAGCTCAAACACCGGGTCCGCGCCCTCGGCGGCGAGAAAGGCGCCTTCCGGGTCCGACCACTTGTCGCGCACCGCGTTGCCGAGAAGCACCGGCCGCGGCGCGATCAAAGCGAGCAGCTGGTGCTGTTCGATCGGGACCGCGGCCTCGTTGTCCCCATAGGCCGCGTAGCGCGGCGCGAACCAATGCGGATAGGCCTCGGTGATCTTCTCGACGGATTCGCCGTTGAGGCTGCGCGTCAGCGTCGCCCCGCCGGTGCCGGACTGGTGCGCGATCACCGCGTCGATGCGGTCGTCCCAGGCCGCGGCGACGAGCGCCGACTTGCCGTTGCGCGAGTGGCCCCAAACGGTGACGCGGTCGCGGTCGAAGCGCGGATCTTCGTCGAGCACGTCGACGACCCGGGAGTAGGCCCACGCCCAGGCGGCGATCGCGCCGGTGCGGGCGCCGGCGTCGTCGCCGTCGTGCCAGGCGTCGAGAACCGTTTCGCCGGCGCCGGCGGCGTCGGGCACCAGATCGCCGGGGTAGTGGACCGCGAGCGCGTAGCCGCGGTCGAGGATCCGCTCGATCGGCGGCTCCATGATCCAGCGCCCGAAAACCTGCTTGACGCCCCACCCCATGACGCCTTCGTCGGCGCAGGCGCCGGGCCCGGGCGCCGAAACGTCCTCGCGGCCGCCGAGGGCGGCGCGGTTGCCGCAAAAGTGCTGGGTGACGATGACGGGAACCGGACCGGCGGCGGCGTTGGGAACGACCAGCACCAGATACATGTCGCGGTCGAAGCCGGCGACGTCGAGAGTGAGCTCTTCAATGCGGCCGGCGCCGTCGAAGGCGGCGTCGTCGACCACCCGGCGCCGGGTTACCCGCGCCGCGGCCGGCGCCGGCATCTCGCCGAAAACGTGAGTTTCGAACGCGGCGCGCAGCAACGGCTTGCGCGCCTCCCAGCCGGCGACCGACGTCACCGCCTCGTCGCCGCCGTAGGGCGCGAGCACGGGCGGGATCGCCTCGGCGCCGTCGACTCGGTTCGGCACCGCCGGCAGCACGACGTTGACGCACCCGACAACGCCGAGAACCAGAACGGCGAGGACGCCGAGACCGATGAAATGAAGCCGCTTCATGTGCGTGTCCGTCGTTGCCCGCCGCCCGGCTGGAAACATCGCTTCCGCGCCGGCGCAAGTCACGACTTTGCGAGCCGCGGATGGTTTTTGTCGACCGGCGTCGCATTTCGGGCGCCGGCGGGGCCGAGACTGGCGCTGGATGCACAAGGAGGCCCTCATGTTTATCGCCCTCGCCCTCGCCGCCGCGCCGTTGTCGGGACCGTGCGCCGACGCGGCGCCGGTCGCCCGCATCGAGGCGGAGCCCGGAGATCGCGGCCTTGATGTCGAGGGGCTCGTGCTGCAGCCGGATGGCGAAACGCCCGCCGCCGGCGTCGTCGTCTACGCCTATCAGACCGGCGCCGACGGCGACTACGACGCCGGAGAAAACGGCGCGCCGGCGCGGCGAGCGTGGATGAAGACCGACGCCGACGGCCGCTTCGAGCTGCGCACGATCATGCCCGGCGGCTACCCGGGGTCGCGCGAGCCGGCGCACGTTCACATCTTCTTTTGGGGCGAAGACACGCCGGCGCAATGGACCCCGGCGCTCAACTTCTCAGAGGACGAGCGGGTCACCGACGAAGTTCGCGCGCGCTCCGACGCGCTCGGCGACTTCGGCTTCGTGATGCGCGGCGCGAACATGGACGGATTGCGGGTGGTCTATCCGAAGTTTAAACTAAAGCCCCAAGGCGACCGCTTCGAAACCTCGATCCGCCACGGCCTCGACGCCTGCGAGGCGAGCTAGCCGTCGGACCGACCCCGACCGATCCTGGAGTTCAACGATATGAGATTTGGCGCATTGGCGCTTGCGTCCGCCGTGGCGATTTCCGCCGCCGCGTGCGCCCAAACGTCGGACGGCGAACTCATCCCCGACGAGCGCGTCTACATTGAGCGTGAGCACGGTCCGCTGCGTGTCTACGTCTTCGCACTCGACGCCGATGAGTCGCTGAGGCCGGCTGTCCTCCTCTTCCACGGCGGCGGCTGGGCGTTCGGCGAAGCCGCCTGGACGTTCGGCACGGCGAAGCGCCTCGCCGGGCGCGGCGCCGTCGCGATTTCCGTCGAGTACCGACTGTCGAACGACACGGTCACCCCGCTCGACGCGATCGACGACGCCTGCGCCGCGTTCGCCTGGACGCGCGCACACGCCGAGGAACTCGGAATCGATCCGGAACGCGTGGCGGCCCATGGAGTTTCGGCGGGCGGGCATCTCGCCGCATCGACGGCGACGTTGGGCTGTCCCGACGGAACGCGAGGCGCCGACGCCTTGGCGCTGTGGTCTCCAGCGCTCGATGTGACGCACGATGGCTGGTTTCAGCGTCTTTTGCCCGAAGGGGTTTCGGCGGAGGACGTTTCGCCCGCCGGCCACGTCGGCGCGCGCACGCCTCCGACGGGGATCGTCATCGGCGCAGAGGACACGCTGACGCCCCTTGCCGGCGCTGAAGCCTTCTGCGACGCCGCCACGGCCGCCGGCAGTCGCTGCGAGCTTTTCGTCTACGAAGGCGTGGGCCATTTGCTGACCCGCAACTTGGAGAACCAAGAAAGCGACTTCGATCCCGACCCGGAGAAGAGCGCCGACGGCATCGCCAAGTTGGACGGGTTCCTCGCCGAACTCGGCTTTGTCGACGCCGGCTAGCCGGACACCAGCCGGTCGATCAGGCCGTTCAGAGCCGCCGAGTCGCCGGCCTCGAGCGCCGCCAGGACCTGCGCCCCGCGCGCCTGCATGGCGGCCTCGAAGGCGTCGTCGGCGCCGGCCGCCGCGGCGCGATCCAACGCCGTGCGGGCGTGATCGGCGTAGGCGACCGGATCGAGCGCCAACAGCGCAACCGCGTACTGCACCGCGATCGCGGCGTTGTCGGGCGCCAGTTCCATGGCGACGACGAGTTCCTGAGCCCCGGCGGTGACGTCGGCGCCGAGCGCCTCCAGGCCCGACCGGCCGCCGCGGCGCGCGACCTCGAGATTCCAGGCGCCGTAGAGCGCGTGCGCCCACGGGTCCTCCGGCGCGTCGGCGACGGCGGCGCGCAGCAAGTCGCGGCCGCGTTGCGGAAAGCCGCGCACATAGGCGACCCAGCCCTGCATCGTGCGCGCCTCGAGCCACAGGCCGACCGCCAGGTAAAGGCGGCCTTCGACGTGGCCGGGGTCGAGCGCCACGGCGCGTTCCCCGGCGGCGCGGGTGCGGTCGGCGTACCGGCGCCGTGCGGCGGAATCGTCGGCGAGGATCGCTTCGGCGGCGTAGGCGCGCGCGGCCAGGGCGTGGCCGTCGGCGGTGTCGAGGTCTTCGGCGGCGGCGCCCGCGGCGGCGAAGTCGCCGTCGGTGTAGAGCGCGCGCGCCGCGTCGAGTCCTTCGCCGCCGTCCGGCGCGGCGGTCGCGGCCGCGACCAGCGCCGCGGCGAACGCCACCACCAATGTTCGAAAAAACTGCGCCATCGTCGCTGAATCTCGCCCCCGGTTCGGGCGGAACTAAGACGCCGCCATGTCGGCGCCGGCGAGGGCCTTGTCGATCAAGGCCCGGGTCTCGGCGACGCCGTAGATCGCGACGAAGGTGCCGAAGCGCGGTCCCTGGCTCTGACCGAGCAGGACTTCGTACAGCGCCTTGAACCAATCGCGCAGATTGTCGAAGCCGTGGTCCTTGCCGACCGCGTAGATCTGATTCTGGATCACGTCCTGGTCGCGCTCGGCGGCGTCCATGGCCGCCAGCCGCGCGTTCAAGTCGGTCAACGCCGCTCGCTCCTGATCCGTCGGCGGCCGGAACGACTTGGTCGGCGCGACGAAGTCTTCAAAGTACTTCACCGCGTGGCCGGCGAGATCATCGAGCAGCGGGTGGGTGGCCGGCGTCGCGCCGTCGACGTGGCGGCCGATGAAGCCCCACAAGACGCCGGCGTCGTGCGCGCTCGCGGCGCTGGCGAGATTGAGCATGAGATTGAAGCTGATCGGCGCGGTCTCCGCCGGCGGCGCGCCGTCGTGGATGTGCCACACCGGGTTTTCGAGCTGCTGCGCCGGCGTCTGGTCCGAGTAGGCCGCGAGGTGTTGAAGATACTCGTCGACGGCCTTGGGAATGACGTCGAAGTGCAGCCGCTTGGCGGTCTTGGGCTTTTGAAAATTGTACAGCGACAGGCTTTCCGGCGTGGCGTAGCGCAGCCATTCCTCGACCGCGAGTCCGTTGCCTTTGGACTTGGAGATCTTCTCGCCCTTGTCGTCGAGAAAGAGCTCATAGTTGAACCCTTCCGGCGGCCGGCCGCCGAGCGCCGCGCAGATGCGTGAGGACTGCTTGACCGACTCGATCAAGTCCTTGCCCGACATCTCGTAGTCGACGCCGAGCGCGGTCCAGCGCAGCGCCCAATCGGGCTTCCACTGCACCTTCACGGCGCCGCCGGTGACCGGGACTTCGGTCTTGGTCCCGTCTTCGTCCGCGAACACGATCGTGCCCTTCGACACGTTGCGCTCCAGGGTCGGGACCTGCAGCACCTTGCCGGTCTTGGGGCTCAAGGGCAGGAACGGCGAATAGGTCGCGCGGCGCTCCTCGCCCAAGGTCGGGAGCATGATCTCCATCACCTTGTCGAAGCGCTCGAGCATCACCAGCAGAGTCTCGTCGAAGACGCCGGAACGGTACTGTTCGGTCGCGGACAGGAACTCATACTCGAAGCCGAACTGATCCAGGAAGGCGCGCAGCCGCGCGTTGTTGTGCTGGGCGAAACCGTCGTGGGTGCCGAACGGGTCCGGCACGTCGGTCAGCGGCTTGTCGAGGTGCTCGGCGAGCATCTCCTGGTTGGGCACGTTCGTCGGCACCTTGCGGAAGCCGTCCATGTCGTCGGAAAAAGCGATCAGCCGCGTCGGATGCTTGTCGCCGGTCAGCACCCGGAACGCGTGGCGCACCATTGACGTGCGCGCGACTTCGCCGAAGGTGCCGAGGTGCGGCAGGCCGGACGGGCCGTAGCCGGTCTCAAAGATCACGGCGCCGCCGTCGTAGCCGTGTTTTTCGACGCGTTTCGCCAGCGCCCGCGCCTGTTCGAACGGCCAAGCTTTGGCCTCGGCGGCGAGTGCGGCGAGCGCGGTCATGGAGGACTCCTCGGAATCACAAGGCGAACGCTAGGCGGCGTCCCGGAGTTAATCAACGCGCCGCCAGGCCTTTCTTCTCCATCCGCCAGATCAGCGCGTCGATCCGGTCGTGGCCGAAGAACGGTTCGCCCTCGAACGACAGCAGCGGCACGCCCCAGTGGCCGGCCTCGGTCTGGGCCGCTTCGTTGCCGGCGATGACGGCGTCGAGGCGTTCGGCGTCGTCGTCGGCCGCCGCGTTCAGCGCCCCGGGATCGAGGCCCGCGCGCCCGGCCGCGGCGGCGAGGACGGTTCCCTGGTTCCAGTCCTTGACGCCGCCGAAGATCGCGGCCGACGCCTCGCGCGCGTAGGCGAGCCCGGCGCCCGCCTCCTCCGCCGCGACGCCGAGCCGGGTGAGGCGCGCGATGTGCGGCTGCTCGGCGGCGACCTCGAGCGTGGCCGGGTCCTGAACGATCGGATCGGGATCCGGCCAGGCGATCGGCAGTCCCTGCATCTCCGCCATCCGCGGCAGGTCGCGCATCACGTAGCCGGGCCACAACGGATTCACGGTTTTGAAGAAATCCGTTCGCCGCACCGCCAGCGGACGCACCGGCCGCAGCCGGCAGACGACGTCGAAGCGCCGCGTCAGCTCCAGCAGCTTCGGGGCCGCCAAATACGAATACGGCGACCGGAAAGACCAATAAAGATCGAACGTCAGGGTCATGGCGACCGCTTAGGCGGCGGCCGGCGGGCGGTCAACGGGGCCGGCTGCGGGCGCCCCTTGTTACTGACCCATCGGTCAGTTATATACTGACCAACCAGTCAGTAGAGGTCCGCCGATGCCCGCCAAACGCGCCCGCCGCCCCGACGACCGGCCCGAGGAGATCCTCGACGCCGCCATCGACGTGTTCCTGGAGAACGGCTTCGCCGCCGCCCGCATGGAGGAGATCGCCAAACGGGCCGGCATCTCCAAGGGCGCGGTCTATCTGTATTTCAATTCCAAGGAGGCGCTGCTCGAAGAACTGGTGCGCCGTTCGGCGGGCCGGATCGCGACCGCGGCCAACGACTTCGTCGCCCGGTCGGCGGCCCGCGACCCGGCCGACACGCTGCGGCAAATTCTGCGCTTCGCCGTGCGCGCCATGCTCGACGAGAAGATCTCGGCGGCGCCGCGGATCGTGATCGCCGAAGCGCCGCATTCGCCGCGCATCGCCGCCTTCTACCGCGACGAAGTCATCCGCCGCGGCTCCGCCGCCTTGACGCAGCTGATCGAGATCGGCGCCGCCCAAGGCGTGTTCCGCGACGTCGACCCGCGGATCGTCCTGCGTTGCGTCATGGGGCCGATGCTGGCGAGCGTGCTGCTGCATCACGTGTTCGCGGCGCCGGACATGCCGCAACCCGACCCCGAGACGCTGGCCGACGAGATCGCGGACTTCATTCTCAACGGCCTTGTCCCACGCCCGGAGGCCGCGTCATGAGGCGCGCCCTTCCGGCCCTGCTCGCCGCCGCGGCTCTCGCCGCCTGCGGTTCCGCCGGCGACGCCGCGCTGCACGGCTATGTGGAGGGCGACTTCGTGCTGCTCGCCCCCGAGGTCTCCGGCGTGATCGCCGAGATGCGCGTCGCCGACGGGTCGCGGGTCGAGGCCGGCGAGCTGCTGTTCCGACTCGACGACACCCGCTACCGCGCCGAGGCCGACCGCGCGGCCGCCTCCGCGCGCGCCGCCGCGGCGCGCTTCGACGACGCCGCCGCGGGCGGGC
>JAJFFL010000071.1 GCA_021776705.1 Alphaproteobacteria bacterium | reverse complement strand
CGGAACGGCGAGCCGCCGCCGGCGGGACACGTCTACCTCGACAAGCTGCCGTTCAACGTTTTTTGGATCGGCGTGATCGCCAAGATCTTTCCGGAAGCGCGAATTATTTTCGCGCTGCGCGACCCGCGCGACGCCGTCGTGTCGGCGTTCAAGCAGCGGTTCCAGATCAACCGCGCGATGTTTCACATGTTGTCGCTGGAGGAAGCGGCGAACTACTACGACGCCGCGATCGGCGCCGGCGTCGCCGCGCGGCGGTGTTTTCCGCTGCTCAACGTTCTCGATGTGAAATACGAAACGGTCGTCGCCGACCTGGAATCGGAGGCCCGCAAGATGATCCGATTTCTGGAGCTGCCGTGGAGCGCCGAGGTCCTGGCCTACCGCGAAAAACTCAAAGGCAAGGCGATCTCGACGCCGTCGCTGCGCCAGGTCGTCGCGCCGATCTATTCGTCGTCCGTCGGGCTGTGGCGCAACTACGATTTCGCTCTCAAGCACGTGCGGCCGACCCTCGACCCGTGGGCTGAGTATTGGGGCTACCCCGTCGACTGATCAGCCGGCGCGCGCTTCGATGGCGTGCATTTCCTCGTCGGAGAGGCCGAAGTGGTGACCGATCTCGTGCACAAGGACGTGCGCGATGAGGTCGCCCAGCGCGACGTCGCTGCGTTCGCACCATTCGTCGAGCAAGGGCCGGCGGTAGAGGAAGATCATGTCGCCCTCCGGCGCGGTGTCGAATCCGGATTTCAACGTCAGGTCGACGCCGTGGTAGAGCCCTGTGAGTTCGAACGGATCATCGATGCCCAGTTCGTCGAGCACGTCGTTGTCGGGCAGTTCCTGAATCAAGATGCGCACGTCGCCGCAGCGATCGCGGAACGTCTGCGGAATCGCGGCGAACGCGGTCTCGGCGAGTTTCGCGAAGTCGTCGATCGACGGAGCCGTGCGATCCGTCCAGTTCATGTCCGCCTCCCCCTTTAGCGCTCAGAGGATATAGGAGGGCGGCGCCGGTTTGTCAGGGTCGCCCCCCTGGCGGCTATTCAGCCGCCAGGGGGGCGTAGAGCTCCTCCAGCGCATAGACCCGCAAGCTCTCCGGCGCCTGCGGCCGGGCGATGAAGGCGATGCGGCGCGGGTGCCACGTCAGCTCGGCGAGCCGAATGAAGGCCTCCTGGCGCTCTTCAATCTCCTTGGGCCCGAGTTCCTCATAAGGCTTGAAGGGCAGATCCAGAGCCCCCAGCGTTTGCACCACGTCGTCGGAATAAAAGTCGCCGTGCAGGGTGCGCGCGAGCTTGGTCATGTTGAGGTAGCGCGGCCGCTTGACCTTGTATTCGGCGTCGCCGAATTCCTGATTGTCCTGCGACCGAAGCAGCATCAACGCCCCGATGCGGTTGCGCATCCGCTGATATTGACCGTGGTCGGCGTACAGATGGGCCAGAGATCCCGGTTCGTTGGGCAAGGCGTGCTCAATCGAAAAGCCGCGATTCTGCGATTTCAACTCGTACTGCTGGTAGAAGCCAAGATCGCCGAAGGCCTCGTCCATGCACGCCTGCATGCGCGCCAGGAAGGTGTGCATGATCGAGCGTGCGCGGGAACCGTGATTGCGCGGCAAGCCGATCTCGGGGTTGGCGCGAAAGTCGGATTCCATGTCCTCGAGGCGCTGGGTCAAGGCGCCGACCGCGCTGCCGACGGACCGCGCGTCCCGCAGATCCGCGGCGGCGCCGATGAGTTCTTCGGCGTATTTGCCGAACGCCTGAGCGCGCATGAAAGTCCAGTAGCGACGCGCGGCGATGATCTCGAGATAGACCGACGCGGCGCGCACGCGCGCGGCGTTGTCCTCCGGCGAGTCGTCGGGCTGCACCCCCGCCAGCATCACCATGCGGGCTTCTTCGGTGAAGCCGATTTGAAGGTTGTTCAAGAAGAACAAGCTGTCGAGACCGCGTTCCGGAAACTCTTCGGCCTTGCGGATCGCGGCGTAGTTCCGGCTCATGACCAGGAACTCGTCGTGCATGAAGCGAAAATGCGACGGCCCGTCGACCAGCCCCATGCGCACCGCGTTGGACTTCACCCATTCGAAATGGTCGCGCTCGATCTGGACGATGTCGTTTTCGCCGCGTCCGGACGACGCTGGAAATTCCGCGTAGCGCGCAATCAGCCAAAGGGTCACGAAATCGAGGTCGCACCCGGGCCCGTAGCGCTGCAAGTCGCGCATCACGGCCTGCCAACGGCTGAGCGCCTCTTCGCGCGCGTCGTCGTCGTCGATTTGCGAGCGCAAGAAGTTCTTGAGGAGCTGCGACGAGCCGAGTTTTTGGCCGCGGTCGTTCGTGGTCTCGAAAATCATGTAGGCGTCTTTGAGCTTCTCGGCTTCGACCTTGGCCACGTGGACGCGGTCGAGCAGCCAGTCGCAGAAGCCGCGCAACTTGTCGCCGCGCAGTTCAAACGGAAATGATTCGACGATCGAGACGTAGCGCTCGACCAGGTTTCGCTCCGCGTCCGACCCGTGGGTCATGCGCAAGGCGAGCGCCGGGTCGTCGTACAGCGCGCGCATCACCGGCTCGCGCTCGTCGACGTGGATGGCGAACTGCTCGCCTTTCGCCGTCGCGTGCAAGATCAAGGACGCCAACTGGCTGTCGCGCTTGCGGTCGTAGGATTCGAACTCGTGCTTCATCCAGATCAGCAGCAGCAGCAGCGTCGTCAGCCGCTGCTGCCCGTCGATGATGGTGTGCACGTTCTTGTCCTTGTTGGTGACGATCGTGCCGAGATAGTACTCGCCGGACACGTCGCCTTCTTTGCGCCGCGCGTACACGCGCGCGAAGTCGCGGATCAGAGTCGCGACATGCTCATGTTCCCAGGTGTAGCCCCTTTGAAAGTCTCCGACCGAATATTCTTCCGTGAGCAGTTGACGCACGGTGCGCGTGCGGCACGAGATTGCGGCCACGGTTGTTCTCCCCTCAGCGTTTCACGCCCCCTCGAACGAAAGAAGCTTAGTAAGCGGCCCCGGGCGCGGCGAGTCATCTCCGGTCCAGCCGTGCTTGAACTTTTCAGACATTGCAAGAATGTGACACGATCCGTCCCGTGGAGGATGACTTCGTGGTCTACGCCGACTCGATCTCGCCGGCTCTCGACGCCGCCGCCGCCGTGCGGCGCGGCGCGGCGCGACTCTTCAACGACTTGGGATACGCGACGCTGCACGAATTCGAACTGCCCGACGGTCGCCGCGCCGACATTGCGTGTCTGGGGCGCAAAGGCGAAATGACGATCCTCGAGGTCAAGTCCGGCGTCGCGGATTTTCGCGCCGACTCGAAGTGGCCGGACTACCTGGCGTGGTGCGACCAATTCTATTTCGCCGTCGACGGGCGCTTTCCTTCGGTACTTATTCCCAGCGAAGTCGGCCTGATCGTCGCCGACGCGTTCGGCGGCGCGGTCGTGCGCGACGCGCCTGAACGTGTTTTGGCTGCGGCGCGGCGCAAATCGCTGATGTTGAGATTCGCCCGCGCAGCGGCGACGCGGCTCGAACGCGACCGGTCGCCGGAAAGTTTGGGCTAGCGCGGCGCCCGTTTGGCGAGAATGCGCTGCAGCGTCCGCCGGTGCATGTTCAGACGACGGGCGGTTTCGGACACGTTGTGTCCGCACAATTCGTAAACCCGCTGAATGTGCTCCCAGCGCACGCGGTCCGCGGACATCGGGTTTTCCGGCGGCTGCGGCAGCTCCCCAGGCATCGCCAGCAGCGCCTTGGCGATGTCGTCCGGGTCGGCGGGCTTGGACAAGTAGTCGACCGCCCCGGCCTTCACCGCGGCGACCGCGGTGGCGATGTTGCCGTAGCCGGTCAGCATGACCACCCGGCACTCTGGGCGCCGCCGGTGCAACTCCTCAACCACGTCCAGCCCGCTGCCGTCCTCCAGGCGCATGTCGAGCACCGCGAAGGCCGGGGTGTGAAGCCGCGCCACGTCCATGGCTTCCAGGACCGTGCCGACGGCGCTGACCAGAAAGCCGCGCTGGGTCATGGCCCGTCCGAGCCGGGTCCGAAACGGCGCATCGTCGTCCAGAATCAGCAGGTTCTTGTCTTCAACCCCGTCGGGCACGTTGGTGGTTGATTCCATGCCGGCGTCGTCCCGTCATTCGCCAAGATCGGCCATCCCGGGCGTTATTGCGTTGTTGCGGCTGGTTTTTCAATCGTCTGCGGCCTCGACAGCGGCGCGAGGCCAGCGCGCGCTGACGACTGCGCCGGTCTCGGAATCGCGGCGATTGCCGAACACGACGGTTCCGCCGGTGCGTTCAACAAAGGTCTTGGCGATAAAAAATCCCAGACCCAGGCCGCCGTGCGGCGCGCCGGGACCACGGCGGGTGACGTAGGGTTCGCCCAGCTTGTTGAGGATGTCGGACGGAAACCCGGGTCCGTCGTCGCGGACCTCGACCTCGACCCAGGCGTCCGTCCAGCGGCCGACGACGGTGATCCGAGACGCCGCGTAGTCGATGGCGTTCTCGATGTAGTTGCCGATCGCGTACATGACTTCGGGACTGCGCCGCAGCTTCGGCGTCGGCGTCTCGGGCCGCGGCGCGACGTCCGGCGCCTCGAACGAGATGTCGATCTCGGGGCCGAGGCCGATAAGCGGCTGCACGATCTCCTCAAGCATCAGGCGCAGCGACAACCGCGCGTGGACAGAGTCGTCTTCGGCTCCGCGGCTGGTCAGCTGACGCAAGATGTCGCGGCAGCGCTCGGCCTGGCTCACGAGCAGGGCGGCGTCCTCCGCCACCTCGGAATCCGGCGGCGCGGCGCGCGCCATTTCTTTCGCCGTGATGAGTATGGTGCCGAGCGGCGTCCCGAGTTCGTGCGCGGCCGCGGCGGCGAGCCCGCCGAGCGCCGACAGCCGCTGTTCGCGCGCCAGCACCGTGTGAGTCGCTGCGAGCGCCGTCGACATGCGGCGGGCGTCGGCCGCGAGCCGCCAGGCGAACGCGCTCATGAATCCGGCCCCCGTCGCCAGCGCCGTCCACAGACCGAATTCGTAGAGTCGCGGCGGTGTGAACGCCAAATCGGGCGCCCACGGCAGCGGCTGCCGCCACAACGCCATGCCCCCGGTGGCCGCAAGCGCCAGCAACGCCACGGCGACGGCGTGGCGCGCGTTCAACGCCGTGAACGCGATCACCACCGGCGCGCTCAACAAGATCACGAAGGGATTTTTCAAGCCGCCGGTGAGCGCGATCAGCAGCGCCAGCTGAATCGTGTCGAACGCGAACTGCGCGGCCGCCGCGCGTTCCGTCAAAACGCGATGCCCCGGCTGCGTCAGAAGCAAGAACACGTTAAGAAAGGCGCTCGCCGAGATCACCACAAGCGTCGGCGCCAACGGCACCTGAAATCCAAGCACCACGGCGACGAGCAAAACGGTCGTCAGCTGCCCCGCCACCGCGATCCACCGCAACGCGATCAGCGTCCGCAGCCGCACGCCGCGCGGGGCCGGCGTCAGTGGATTCTCGTCCGTCTGACGGGTCGTGCGGTCGAAGCCGGTCATGCCCCCGGTCCCGTCGTCGACGTCGAGCGGTGCGTTGATTTTTCGGAAATCGCCTTTTCCCGTCGCGCGTGATGGTTCATCGTGCGCGCCTCGTTTTTGGGAGCGGAACGCGAGGCTGCCACATGTCCTCCTACAAGATCGACACCCTCGAAGGAATCGGCGCGTCGCACGCACAAAAGTTGGCCGCCGCCGGCGCCACGACCACCGGC
Organism: Alphaproteobacteria bacterium; assembly: GCA_021776705.1. Classification (GTDB taxonomy): domain Bacteria; phylum Pseudomonadota; class Alphaproteobacteria; order Caulobacterales; family Maricaulaceae; genus JAJFFL01. Next base: position 4,191 of record JAJFFL010000071.1, on the reverse strand, counting down.
AAGCTGCTCGACAAGTGCGCCACGCCGAAGGGCCGCAAGGACATGGTGGAGGCGACGGGCCTGAGCGACAAGCTGATCTTGAGGTGGGCCAACATGGCCGATTTGATGCGCGTCAAAGGCGTCGGCGAAGAATACTCCGAACTGCTCGAAGCCGCCGGGGTCGACACGGTGAAGGAATTGCGCACCCGCCGCGCCGAAAACCTGGCGGCGGCGTTGAAGAACGCCAACGCGCGGCGGAAGCTGGTGCGCCAGGTTCCGGCGGAGTCGCAGGTCGCGCGCTGGATTGCGCACTCAAAGACGCTGATGCCGAAGTTGAAGCACTGAGCGACGGCTGGCGGCCGGCGCGCCCGCGTTCTAGACAGGGCGCATGACGAAGCAAAATCCTTATCAAGCCGCGCGGCTGATTCTTTGGATCGCGGTCGTGGCGCTCGCCGCCGGCCTGCTCGGCTATCGCATCGTGTCGGTCACCCGGCCCGCGCCGGCGGCGTCGGCGGCTGACGTGGGCGGCCCGTTCACGTTGACGGCGCATACCGGCGCGCGGGTCACCGAGGCGGATTTCCGCGGCCGGCCGATGCTGGTCTTTTTCGGCTTCACGTACTGCCCGGACGTGTGTCCCCTCACCCTGCAGAAGCTGTCGATCGCGCTCGACGCGCTCGACGCCGACGGCGACGCGTTTCAACCGATCATGATCTCGGTCGACCCCGAGCGCGACACGCCGGAGGCCCTCGCCGCCTACGTCGACTCGAATGGATTTCCGGATCAGCTGATCGGTCTGACCGGGTCCCTGGACGAAATTCGGGCCGCCGCGAAGGCCTACCGGGTGCATTTTGAGAAGTCTGAAGACCCTGATTCCACAGCGTCTTATACGGTCGATCACACTTCGATAATCTACTTGATGGACGATGAGGGCAGGTTCGTGAAACCCTTTACGCATGCGCAGACCCCTGCTCAGATCGCGGAAGGATTGCGTACTTATTTGAATGAGCGCGGCCGCGGCGCCGGATAAGGCGCAGGCCGCCGAAAGGCTCGACCCTTGCTGTACACATTTTTCGAAATCGGCCACGCCGCCCTATCGCCGCTGCGGGCCGCCGCGAGCGCGACCAAACAGGCCTACCGCTCGCCGCTGAATCCGGCGAGCTTCACGCTGGCCGGGAAATCGGTGGCCGCCGCGGCCGACGTGTTCGAATCCGTCACGCGGCGCTACGGCAAGCCGGATTGGAACCTTGCGGACATCACGATCGACGGACGCGTCCGCACGGTGACGACGGAAACCGTCCAGTCCCGCGCCTGGTGCGATCTGGTCCATTTTCGCCGTGAAGGCGCCGAGGCGCGCCTCGACCCGAAAGTCCTGATCGTCGCGCCGCTGTCGGGCCACTACGCGACCCTGCTTCGCGGCACGGTGGAGGCCTTCCTCCCGGACCACGAGGTCTACATCACGGATTGGGTCGACGCCCGCTTGGTTCCCGTAACCGGCGGGCGTTTCGATTTTGACGACTACGTCGATCTCGTCCGCGATTTTCTGCGGTGTCTCGGCCCGCAGACCCATGTCGTCGCCGTCTGCCAGCCCGGCCCCGCGGTGCTCGCCGCGACCGCCCTGATGGCGGAGGACAAGGAGCCTTCGGCGCCGGCGACGCTGACCTTGATGGGATCTCCGATCGACGCGAGGCGGTCGCCGACCGAACCGAACTTGCTCGCCGAAGCCCGGCCGCTGTCGTGGTTCCAGGACACGATGATTCAAACCGTGCCGTGGCCGAACCCCGGCATGTTGCGCCGCGTCTACCCCGGCTTCGTGCAGCTCGCGAGCTTCATGAACATGAATTGGGACCGCCACGTCGACGCGCATTGGACGTTCTTCGAACATCTCATCGGCGACGACGGCGATTCGGCGGAACGGCACCGCGGCTTCTACGACGAATATCTATCGGCGATGGACCTGACCGAAGAATTCTACTTGCAGACCATCGACCGCGTGTTCCAGCAGCACCTGTTGGCTCGCGGGATTCTCGAGCATCGCGGACGGCCGGTGCGGCCGGAGAAGATCAAGACCACGGCGCTGATGACGGTCGAAGGCGAAAACGACGACATCTCCGGCGTCGGCCAGACGCAAGCCGCGCACGACCTCTGCGCCGGACTCCCCGACTCCATGAAGCTCGACCGGGTTCAGCCCGACGTCGGCCACTACGGCGTCTTCAACGGTCGCCGGTTCCGCGATGAAATTCAGCCGGCGGTGCGCGCCTTCATGCGCGACCACTGGGACGCGGACGCCGACCGAGCCGTGCGCGAACCCGCCGCCCGCGCGATCGCCGCCGAGTAGGTCGGCGAGCCAAGAAAAAGGCGCGCCCTGAAAGGCGCGCCTTGAAAAATGTCGGCGTGAAAGCCGTTACTTCGATGCTTCGACCTTGATCGGCATGATCGTCGCCAATTCATTCGGGTCTTCGACGCCGATAAGATCGCCGATCGCGACCGGCTGGTCGCTGTCGACCGAGATGCTGAGCGTGCCCGGGTTGGCGAGAAACTCACGAGTCGCGGCGATGGCGTCCAGGGCGATTTGCTGGGCCGCGCCTTCCGGCACGAACATGCCGCCCATCGTCAGCATGGCGCCGGCCTGTTCGCGCACTTGTTCAGGAGTCATGCCGGTCATCGTCGAGGCGACGTTGAAGCCGCGCTCGACGATCGAGTCGTCGATGAGCCGCAGTTCGAACTTGTTGATGATCAGCGGCTCATAGATGTCCGCAATCTCCGCCATGTCGAAGTCGCCGCCGCTGAACGAGTCGATATCCACGCCGCCGAGTTCGGTCGCCCGCTTGGTGTATTCGCCGATGCCGCCGATGTCGTAGTCGGCCTCGAGCGTGAACCCGTCCTTGAGCGTCAAGCGGGCTTCCCGGGTGTAGATGCGGTCGTTGAGCTCGTCCGCCATGTAGACGGCCTCGCCGTCAATTTCGATTTCGTCGTAGCCGAGCATCTCCAGGCCCTGCTTGGCTTGCGCGCCCATCGACTTGGCGTCGTCGACACGGAACTTCATCGCCGTCAGGGTGCTCGACGTCTCAACCCCGCCGCGGGTCTGCTTCGCGGACCCTTCGGCGCCGCCGATCGAGAAGATCAAGCCGTCGACGTCGAAATTGAGGCCGCGCAAGGCGTAGGAGTCGTAGTGTTTGGCGAACGGATTCGTCAGACCGCTTTCGGTCAAGGCCTGATGAAACGCAGCGTCCGACGGGTCGTCGCCAAGCTCGGCGAAAACGTCGAGCGCCGACGCGTCGAGACCGTTGAACGTCCAGGAGTCGAGCGAACCGGTGACCACTTCGCCGTCGTCGCCGCGGCCCTCGAAGGCGATGTCGCTGATCACCATCTTGCCGAGGCGGCCGGCGCTCATGTCCTCCAGCCCCATCCGGCCGATATCGACGCGGACCGGTTCGCCGTCTTCTTCAACGTCGATGTTGACGCCGTCGATCGTGAACGCGCCGAAAGCGTAGTCGGTGAACTGGCCGAAGTCGTAATCGTCGTCGACATCTTCGTTCGACAGGAACGTCGACACGAGATCCGCCATCTTGGCGTTGGGCTCGTCGATCGAGATTGAGGCGACCGTGACGCTGCCCTCGTCGGTGTCGGATTCGACCGTCAGGTTTTCAAAAATCAGTCGGTCGAAACTCGCCGCGCCGCCGTCCATGTGCGCGCCAAGGAGACGAATGCGTTCGGCGCGGATCACCTCCGAGTCGCCTTCTTCACCGGCGATGAGGACGTTCGTCAGCACGTGTTCGCCGCCGACGGTGTCGGCCGACTCGAACGAAACCCTGCCGGAGCCGGACTCCGCGAGGTAGAGGCCTTGAACCGCTTCGACGGACGTCGTGTCGCGCGCCGCGCGGGCGCGACGGTTCGACGACTCGCCGCCGGAGCGCGTGTCGGCCACCGTCGTGGTTGAGCCGGAATCGCCGGCCGTCCGGCCGGCCGTCTGATTGTCACAAGCCGCCAGGGCGATGACGGCGACGGATGCGAAAAGCGCGCGGCGCATGATTTTTCCCCTCGTTCTGAATCTCGTTGTCGGCTATCGCAGCGTCGACCGTACGAAGCCAGTTTTTCGGACTCTCAACCTAATCGCGGCGATATTAAGATGCAAGAAAAAATTGCTGTTTTAGTAGTATTTTATCGTGCAAAACAATGAATTGACGTCTCCCCAACCAAATTCTCAACACCAGC
>JAJFFL010000008.1 GCA_021776705.1 Alphaproteobacteria bacterium | reverse complement strand
TCGCGCGTCATCGCGCCGAGGAAGCGGAAGAACAAGGCGCGCGCCGCCGCCGCGTCCTTGCGGGTGAGTTCATCGGCGAGCGCGTGCGCGGCGCCGGTGTCGAAGCGCGGCAGGCCGCCGATCAGGGCCGCGAGCTTGGCGTGCAGCTTGGCGCCGCCGGCCGCGGCGATGGCGACGGCGTCGCCCGGCCGGCCCTCGGCGATCTCGGCGGCGGCGCGCGCCGCCTGGTCGGAGACGCCGGTGAGTTCGCGAGCCACCGCCGCCGCCGCCTCGACGCCCGGCGCGCGCAGGTTCAACACCCGGCAGCGCGAACGGATCGTCGTCGGCAGCCGACCCGGCGCCTCGACCACCAGCAGGATCAGAGCTTTCGTCGGCGGCTCCTCGAGCGTTTTGAGGATGGCGTTGGCGGCGCTCGCGTTCATCACGTCGGCCGGGTCGACGAGACAGACCCGCCAGCCGCCTTCCGCCGCCGTCGATTGAAAAAACTTCGGCACGCGGCGCGCGTCATCGACGACGATCTCCGAGCGCAAGGTCCCGGTCTTGTTGAGCCCCAGGCCGACGGTGAGCAGATTGGCGTGGCTTTCGGCCGCCACCCGGCGCGACGCCGGATCGTCCGGAGTCGCCCCCAGCACGCCGAAGTCCGCGTCCGGCGCGGCGCCGAGCGCGCGCCGCGCGCAGCGGTAGGCGAACGTCGTTTTGCCGACGCCGCGCGGACCGACGATCATCCAGGCGTGGTGCAGCCGTCCGGCGCGCCACGCCTCGTCGAAGGCGCGCTCGGCGTCCGCGTGCCCGGCGAGCGTGAATCGGGCGCGCGGGTGCGGAATGTCGAGGTCGTCGGCCATGGGGTGGATTTAGGCCGTGGTGGCCGGTTCCAGCAAGGGCGCCGCCGCGGCCCAGACGTCGGCCGACACCGCGTCCATGTCCTTGGCGGCGTCGATCACGACGCAGCGCTGCGGCTCGCGCGCGGCGATGTCGAGGAACGCCTGACGCACTTTCTTGTGGTAGCTGAGGTCGAGTTCTTCGAAACGGCTGGTGTCCGACCGCGTCGCGGCGGCGCGCGCCAGGCCGGCTTCGGGGTCGATGTCGAAAATCAGCGTCAGATCCGGCTTGACCCCCGGCAGCGCCGCCTCGGCGATCGCTTCGACGCGGGCCCGCTTGAGGCCGCCGGCGACGCCCTGATAGGCCATGGTCGAGTCGGCGAAGCGGTCGCACAAGACCCAACGCCCGCTGGACAGCATCGGGTTGATCGCTTCATGCCAGTGCTCGGCCCGCGCGGCGTAGAGCAGCAGCGCTTCGGTCGAGACGTCGAGCTTTGCGCCGAGAGCGTTGAACAGCGCCGCGTAGGCGTTGAGCGCCGAGGAGTCGTCGCTGTCGGGTTCGACCAGGTTGGACAGCGACTCCATCAGGTCGTGAAAGCGCTCGCTCTTTTTCTCCGCCGCCTTCGACACCAGCAGAGCGCGCACCGCCCAGCCGACCGGCGTGCCGCCGGGTTCGCGGGTCACCAGGGCGTTGCGGCCCTTCGACGCGAGCCGCGCCGCCAGCCGCTTGATCTGGGTCGACTTGCCCGCGCCTTCGCCGCCTTCGAAGGTGATGAACTTGCCGCGGCGCGCCTCAGCCGGCATCGGCGCCGCCGGTTCGGATCAGGTGCACCAGCCCGTCCTGGGCGCGGCCGATCAGGCCCTTCTTGGCCACCGCGCCGCCGGCGAAGACGTCGCGCACGACCTCCGGCGACCCGGGAACCTTGAGGTGGAAGGTGCCGATCTTGTCGCCTTCGCGCACCGGCGCCTTGAGCGGGCCCTCGTAATCGACCCAGGCCTCGACGTCGCGGGCGGCGCGGCGGTGGTAGCCGAGCGTGATCGATTCCTGGATGACGAGACCGACCTCGTCGGTCACGCCGACCGCGACCGGCGCCGTGGCGACCACGTCGCCGGCGGCGAACGGCGTGTCGACTTCGAAGTCGCGGAACGCGGCGTTGAGCAGCCGTTCGGCTTCGCGCGAGCGTTCGGCGTTGCTGGTCAGGCCGTTGAACACCACGATGCGGCGCTTGCCGTCGCGCACCGCGGAGGCGACGAGGCCGTAGCCGGATTCGACCGTGTGGCCGGTCTTGAGTCCGTCGGCGCCGTCGATGACGCCGAGCACCGGGTTGCGGTTGAAGCGGTTGGCCGGGCTGTCGACGCAGTAGCCGAACTCTTTCTCGGCGTATATCTTGTAGAGTTCCGGATGGTCGCGGATCGTGATCCGGGCCATCTCGGCGAGGGCGCGGGCGCTCATGCGGTGGTCCGGGTGCGGCCAACCGGTGGCGTTGGCGAACGTCGCGTTCTCGATGCCGAGATCCTCGGCCCGCCGGGTCATGTCGGCGGCGAACGCCTCTTCGGATCCGGAGATGTTTTGCGCCAGCACGATCGAGGCGTCGTTGCCGGACAGCACGACGACGCCGTGGATCAGATCCTCCACCGAGACGCGGACGTTCGGCTGCAGGCACATGTTCGACGACCCGGACTTCCAGCCGCCGCGCTCCCAGGCGTCGACGCTGACTTCGAATTCGTCGTCAAGTTGAAGCGAGCCGTCGTCGAGCCGTTCGAACACCATCAAGATCGTCATGATCTTGCTCATCGAGGCGGGCGGCATCGCCTCGTCGCCGTTCTTGGAGAACAGCACCACGCCGGTGTCCTGATCCATGATCAGGGCGTGAGTGGCCGGAGTCGTCAACGGCGGCACGGCCGCCGCGGCGGTCGCGGCGG